>JAGODE010000138.1 GCA_017998385.1 Chitinophagaceae bacterium
GGTATGTATAGCCTCGTCAAAATCCTTATTACCGGTCTGTTTGGTATCGCTCCCTTTTTGCTGTCGGCACAAACAGATACGATCAAACTGCATTTCCTCTATGGCTCCCGGCCCGCCAGGGGTTATAAAGACACGGAAAAAAAAGTATTCGGGGGTACCAAGGGCGGGCATGTAAACATTGAAGTGGATGGTAAGGTGCTGGATTTTTTGCCTGGCAAAAATCCCCTGCTGCCACAAAACGGACGGCCCACCGGGCATTTCCGTATCAACCCCGCCCGCTACTGGGATACGGCTACCAGCAAATGGGCCGAAGTACATATTCCTGTAACTGCCCTGCAAAAAAGCCAGCTGCTCATTTTATTCGATGAACTTTCGGAACAAACGCCTTACGACTATGCCATATTCGGTATGCGTTGTGCAGCAGCCAGCTATCATGTACTAAGTGAAGTAGGGCTGTTTAAAAGGCTGCGGAGAAATCAAAACATCTTTCAGCATTTTTATCCCAAGCTGCTGCGTAAAAAGATTTACCGGTGGGCGCGGCAAAATCAGTACCCCATCTACTTTCACAGCGGCAAAACTTCCCGCAAATGGGAATCGGACCAGGGGATTTTCTGATCAGTTAATCGCCTTTATGGCCTTCCACATCGCTTCAGCCACCAGCAGATTTCCTTTCTGATTAAGATGTACCCGGTCGGTGGTCAGAATATTACGCTCCTGGTTAGACGGGTTATTTTTCCGGATATACTCCAAAAACAACTGGCGAAGATCCACCAGAGGTAAGCTGTTTTTTTGAGCCAGGTCTCTTATGAGCTGACTGTATTGGTTCATATCACCATCCTGTGGATTCGAATAATCGGCCTTCTCTCCTATTACCGCCGGAGTAACCAGCACCGCCTGGATATTTTTTTCCTTCAGCTTATTGATAATTGCCTGGTAGAATTTTACAAACTTGTCCGGATCGGTACCGGTGCCAAAAGAGGATTTATGCCATACATCATTTACCCCTACATAGATCACTACCACATCAGGATTTTTTTTCAACACGTCTTCCTCCATCCGCAGATACAGGTCGTATACTTTATTGCCTCCAATACCCGCTCCGGTAAACTGGTAACGGCTCTCCTGTTTTTCGTTTTTACACAGACTATCTACCAGTGTAATATAGCCGCCTGGTTTTACACCTGCTTCAGTAATAGAGTCACCAAAAAAGATAACATGCTTTTTTTTCTGTGGTACGAAAGCCAGCGCAGCAAAAGCCATAGCGAGGAGGAGTATATGTTTCATGTTGAAAAGGTACAAAGATTCGGGGTATAAAAGTTTAAAAGTATAAAGGTTATACTATGCCTCTTTATACTTTTAAACCTTTATACTTTTATACTACCCGTTTTTTTTAACAAACGCTGCGATGCCTTCTACCAGCACATCCAGATCACGCGTGCTGGTATATACATTGGGAGTAATGCGCACACCGTTGATATTTTCCCATTCTATACCCACTGTGTGTATTTTATACTGGTTAAACAGGAAGCCATCGAGTTCACCCGGCTTTTTACCGGTTATGCCGATATTGCCAATAGCACAACCCCAACGGGGATGCAGGGAGGTATTGAGTTTAACGCCGGGCAGGTCTTTTACTTTTTCCATCCAGTAATTCTTGAGGTAGTGCAGGCGTTTTTCCTTGCGTTCGCTACCAATCATTTCATGAAACTCGATCGCTTTCCCGATCGCCTGTTCAATAAAAAATGGCCGGGTTCCCAGCGCTTCAAATTTCCGGATATCCGGTTTCAGCGGATCATCGCTGGTAGCAAACAAGGGGTATATTTTACTGATCTTGTCTTTTTTTACATATAACAATCCGCTGCCGATAGGCGCATACAACCATTTATGCAGGCTACTGGCAAAATAATCAGCATCGAGATCGGGAATCGAAAATTTAAAATGAGCAAAGCTGTGCGCACCATCCACCACTACTTCGATGCCCCGTTTATGCGCTTCCTGTGCAATGCGTTTTACCGGCAGTACTTGTCCATTCCAGTTAATGATATGCGTAATATGCACCACTTTGGTGCGTGGTGTAAATGCCTTTACATATTGCTGTACCAGGTATTCTTCGTCTTCGCTGGGCAGCTCGAGGTTGATCCAGACCATTTTGATACCATCCCTTTTCTCGCGCTGTTTATAGGCATTGATCATATTGGGATAGTCCTGCCGGGCGGCCACTACTTCATCGCCGGCTTTGAGCTGCAGGCCAAAAATGATGGTCTCCAGTCCTTCAGATGAGTTGCGGTTGATGGCAATTTCTTCTGGATCGCAGCCTGCCAGACGGGCCAGGTTGCGGCGCAAGGGCTCACGCCCCTGGTCCAGCACACGCCACATATAATAACTGGGGGCCTCGTTGCTGAGATCATAATAACGCTTCATGGCTTCCTGCACCGTACGGGGCGCCGGTGAAACACCACCATTGTTGAGGTTGATGATACCGGGATTGACGGTAAACGATTGCTGAATATAGTACCAGAAATCTTCATCGGCGGCCAGTTCATCGGCTGAGAGGTGAGCCACCTCCTGCAGGGCACGATCGAGGCGGGCTGCCCATGCCTGTTGAGAAACGGAGGCAAGGAAACCTGCTCCTGTCAGTGCACCCAATTTGCGGAGAAAGCCGCGGCGTTGTTGTTGATTCATATCGTTATTGAATAGAGGCTTTCACCTGGTCCATGAATTTGGAATAATCTTTTTTCAATTGCTGCAGCGATGGTTTATGGATATACATCATATGGCCTGCTTCATAATAAGTAAAGCTGATATTGCCCCGCAGGTTTTCGGGAAGAAACATATGATGAATCACATAGTCGGTAGCAAAGTAGGGAGTAGCCATATCATAATAGCCATTGCAGATCCATACTTTCAGGGCAGGATTCTTTACCATAGCACTGCGCAGGCTTTCGGCCACGTTGAGGTAACGATCCTGGCTATTGACCCAGGGACGGGCACGGCCGGTAAGTATCTCATAAGGCAGATCATTTTCATACTTCAGCTCGCGGCGCACATAATCATTCAACGCAGCAGTATATGGACCATAAATAGCCAGGTCATAACTGGGGTCATAATCGTAGCTCTCACCGGCATGGTCATAGTCCTGGCCAATGATGCGCGAGTCGAGGCGACCTACCGTTTTCTTGTCTGACCGTAACAGTTCCTTATTAAAGCGGCCTACCGAAAGCCGGATATTGGTTTCATCAAGATATTCTTTCGAGAGACCGGTAAAATCCTGCAGTTGCTGGATGATGGCCTGGCGTTCTGCGCCCTGCAACTGATCGCCTTTCATAAGGGCCGACTGGTAAGGTCCCATGGCAAACTGCTGTACCTGCTGCAGCAGACCGCTCAGGGAGGGATAGCGGTTACCCAGTTTCTTATGATACCAGGAGGTAGCGGCAAAAGTGGGCAGTTGAAGCGCATAAGGCAGATCATTGCCCCTGTCTGTACGCACCGTACCAAAATCAAGGATCGCAGAGATAAGAACAATCCCGTTCACATACAACCCATGACGGTCTTGCAGGTAATTGGAAAGACCGGCTGCCCGTGTGGTACCATAACTTTCACCGGCAATGAACTTGGGCGATGACCAGCGTTTATAACGGGTGGTATACAGGCGGATAAAATCGCCTACAAAACGCAGGTCATTATCATAGCCGGTAAAATCGCTCTGTGGCGTACGTCCGGCTGGACGGGTATACCCGGTCATCATCGGATCAATAAAGACGATATCGGCCTTATCGAGCCAGGTCAGCGGATTGTCTTCATATTTATAAGGAGGAGGCAATGGGTAGCCTTCGTCGGTCATTTTTACGATTTTGGGGCCAAACGCACCCATGTGCAGCCATACGCTGGATGAGCCGGGACCTCCATTGAATGAAAAAAGGATCGGTCTTTTGGCCGGGTCCGGTTCACCATCTTTGGTGTAGGCAATAAAAAAAAGGTTGGCTTTAAGTGTGTCTTTTTCATCCCGGATATCCATGTAGCCGGTAGTAGCCGTGTAACTGAGCTGCTCCCCGCTGGCCAGTTTCAACTGGTGACTGGTCACCGAGAGGCCACCGGTTTTGTAATCGCTTTTTTCGGGTTTATCCGTTTTGGACTGGGCTGGCAACGTACATACCAGGCTAAACAGCAAGCTGGCTGTCAGAATAATTTTTCTCATGATAGTTAGTGTTCGTAACCCGGAAATTAAGGAATAATCAGTAACCGCCTGCTATCCATTGATAAGCGGCAGGCAATAGATAACCAGCTCAGGTACAGCCACCCATGCCCTATCAGATCAGGATATTTTTTTCAAAAAGCATTTGGGAATAAATACCAGTTCCCCTATTTTTGCACTCCCAAATCGAAAGAGGCGGGTTCGGATTGAGCTATGGTGTAACGGTAGCACTACAGATTTTGGTTCTGTCTGTCTAGGTTCGAATCCTAGTAGCTCAACAAAAAAGGAGAATTCAGTTTCAACGCTGCTTTCTCCTTTTTTATTTTCGCTCAAACACCCGCCCGGCTGAGTCGGTTCCAGATATAAGGCGGAAGAATCAATTGCATGTTCTCCAATGTCAAAAGCTATTTCAGCAAGTAAATACATATGAAAGCAGTGCCCCTGCCTGCACAATAGTAAGCGTTACTCCGGAAGCATCGAAAAAGCCGACTATGGTTTCCGGTTATATATCAGGCGTACCATTTATTATTCGCACTTTTCATTCAAATCCAGCCCCGATCAGTCACCCCATCTTTCACGTTGACGAATATTATTTTAAACGAATTTTATCTCCGGGTTATCAACAATAGACAAACCAGGCAGGTACCGGATAGCCGATCAGGTAACCAGCCAAGTATCTGGGAAATGTAATAACCTTTTTTTATATATTTGATTATAAATACCTTATGACCAAAGGCGAAAGTTTATCCAGTAGGTTCTTTCGTGTACTTCCGGATTGGTCATGATTGTAAAAGAGTACTGGAATAACAACAAAAGAATGGAAAACATACTATTTGGCTTTATATCCGAATATATTTCGCTGACAGAAGATGAAAAAAACGTGTTGCTTTCATTAGACCTGTTTCATACGGTAAAGAAAGGGACAATTTTACTTAAAGAAGGGCAGAACTCGAAAGAAAGCTATTTTGTTTTAAAAGGCTGTATCAGGGCTTATTATTTAATAGACGGAGAAGAAAAAACAACAGCTTTCTACACAGAAATGGACGCCTTAACACCCCATTGTGTAATCAATAAAGCTCCTTCAGAATATTTCATCAGTTGTGTGGAAGACAGTATTCTTACCATTTCAAACGCCGATATGGAAATGGAAGTAAACAGTAAATTTCCAAAGTTTGAATTAATGTGTAGAAAATTGTCGGAACAATTGTTAGTCAAACAACAAATAGACTTTGACGAGTTCAAGACTTCTTCGCCGGAACAGCGATACCTAAACTTACTCCAAAAAAGACCCGACCTTATTCAGCGTGTTCCTCAACACCAGTTAGCAAGCTATCTGGGTATCAAACCTCAGTCATTAAGCAGGTTGCGAGCACGGATTATTGAAAAAAAGAGCTGACCGGTATTTCTTAACTTAAGTGAAGAGCCTATCTTATCCCCAAATCTACTTTTGCAGTATCACTATTAATAAAAGATATGCAAAAGAGAATTTTATGGATTGGGCTTAGCTTAATCTGGGCAGGCAGTTTACAGGTGAATGCACAAGATGCCAAACAGGACGATGCGTATAAAAAATGGTTCGTTGGGAGTACATTCCTGCTGTTAGGAAATTTTGATAAAGTTAATAACCCTGAGTTTATACAACTAAATGTTGGATACAGGATAACAGCAAAAGATGCTGTTTCCTTTGAATTTAAAAGATCCATTTATTCCTGGCCATTAGGTATCCCCTGGGGAAAACATTTTGATGCCCCTGGCGAAAATTATCCCGGACATGCCCGGATACTTGCACCTACAGTAGCCTACCAGCGCTTTTGGTGGAAAGGAGTTTATACATCCGTTCATGCATTGAATGCCTTTGAAAAATATAAGGATGAAGACAATAAAAAGATTGGTAATGGTTACACGTTATATATGACCTACCGTTTGGGCTACCAGCTTAAATTCTTTAAAAACCGTTTCTTTTTTGAACCATCTATTGGTTTCACTCACTGGCCTGTACGGACTAATGTACCAGCATCTTTTAAAGCAGTAGAAAACAAATGGCCCAGGTACTTTGGCTATGAACCAGGGCTTCATTTTGGATATAACTTTAGTGTCAAAAAGAAAAAATGAAAGCTGTGACGATAAGAACAGCATCCACCGCACAAAAAAGCTAAACGTATTTCTTACCTAAACGGAACAGGTAATTGTTTTCCTCCCATCCCCTTTTATTATATCGTTTCACCTAAAAGAAAGAAATTGAAAAAGAGTATTTTATTCATTGGTTTTACCTCAATGATGATAAACTCGCCCCAGCTTAAAGCACAATATGCTAAAACAGACAGCACGTACAGACGGTGCTTCGCTGGCAGCACTATATTTTTATTGGGCAATTTGGCGTCTACCAATCCCCCCGGTTTCTTTCAACTCAATATTGGTTATCGGATTACAGGAAAAGATGTAATTACAATAGAACCAAAAACCTGGAAATATGCCTGGCCGAATGGCATTCACCCATTTCTAAACAAATCATACGGAAAGCCGGAAGAAGAATTTCCGGGGTATATTCGTGAGTACGGCGTTTCAGTGGCTTACCAGCGTTTTTTGGGGAAAGGTTTATACGCGGAATTGAATGTAATGCCAACCTGGCAAACTTTTGTGAATGATGACGGCAGGAAAATTGACAATGGATTCCAGATTTTCAATACCTACCGTGCTGGTTATCACATCAAACTTTTTAAGGACCGTTTTTTTATTCAACCATCCATTGCAATTACCCACCGTGCTTATCATACAAGAATGCCTGATGGATTCAAACAATTAGACGATAAATGGTCGAAATTTGTCTTCGGTGAACCGGGATTCCATTTTGGATTTAATTTTTGATTGATATGCTACGAATATTAAAACTGCGTTGGAAGCCATAAAAGTCAGTTTATAAAACAATCGCCTCGTCTGTCTTACCGCCCTTACTACACCTAAATGCCTGGTGGTTTTAGAAAAAATGTCACAGCAAACCTGGGCAGCAGATTTACCCGTTCACAGTCAACAATACCCGATAAATAATCAATTACCGTCCGATCTCTATTACCCGGCATTCAATGCTTTTTTATCCGAATTTAATGGTTTAGACTCCTTTTATTTTTTCAGGCGGCTGATCTTGCTGTAAAATCAGGGCATACGTTGCAAAAAACTACCAGGGTATTTATTCACACTATGCTGCCTGGTAATTCAGTTGAATGGTCTGGCAGGGAACAACTGAACGCCGCTGGTCATTTTATAGACGATGCCGAAAAAACATACCTATCTAAAAATTAAAGAAAATGGAAAAAGAAATTTTAAACCAATTGCAGGAGATTGAAAACCGGTATAAAAGGATGAAGCATTTTTTAATAGGATTCGTGAGCCTCACACTGATCGGTAGTATCGGTTTTGGATTCGCCAAAACCGACAAATTTTCTTTGATCCGGGCGAAAGGAATTATCATTGAAGATGAAAACGGTAAAGACAGAATTTTGATTGGGGCTCCTGTACCTTATTCAAAGGACAGGGTCAGGACAGATACTAACTTAGTAAGAAAATATTTTGCGGGCGACCTTTATCCAAAAGATCCAAACAAATACATGGAATGGTACAAAAAATACAGGCATACTGCGTTTGGAATGGTGGTAATGAATGAAAAGGGAATAGATGTAATGCAGGCAGGCGATCAATTATCAGATCCCAATGTAGGAAGAAGAATATTTTTACCTACTGGCATTCTTTTAAATAACCAAAAAGGATTGGAAGTGGGTGGCTTTGGTACTCATACATTTGACGATGGGAGAAGTGGGGTTGCTTTGGGCTTAGATGACCCTGGAAATGGCAGGGAAGCTTTTCACGCTTTAGTGCTGTCGGACGGAACCCGGGCTTTAATACTTCAGGATGCAAATGGAAAATTGGTGCTGGGATTTGGAAAACCCGATAACAATATATTCCTTAATAAAGATAGCCTGAACTTTGTAGGCATAAAATATTTTGACAAGAAAGACAACCTGTTATGGGAACAGAAAATGAATACAACTGACAGCGTAAAGAAATAAAAGAAAACAGCCGCCGGCACCGAGTATTGCCGGAAGTTTTTTCATCCGGGATGCAGGGAAACGTTTCAGCCTGTTTGTATAAAAGAGGAAGCGGTTGTATCGGTTCATTTTCACAGGTTATACCTTTACCTTTTGGAAATTCCGTGAAGAAGCGATAAGAAAAAAAGGCGTGCTGAAGGATACATCCTGTTAACAGGAAATAGTAAAGGGGGTAAAAAAAGTAATGAAACGCATCCGCTACTTAAGTACATGGTATTTTGGGCTGATCTTTACAGTGCTCTATTCATCATTTATCTTTTACCTTTTTGCCACACTGCACCCGGATGGTACACCTTCGGACTGGGAAAGTTTCCTGTTTTACATTGCAGCCGGGCTGGCAACATATTCTTCCATTTATTTTTGTTATCGCCTCCTCCGTAAAAAAGGAAACAGGATATCGGTTGGATCTTTTTTTATCTTGCTTTTTGTAGTCAGCCTCCTTTTGTTCCCTGTTGTTTACGGAATTTATTATGGCGTCATTGTAAACCGGATGATATACCGGGGCGGCGCCACCATTGCGATCATTTTGCGGGAAGCCAGAATTATGGTGGGTGTATTTCATGTCCCCATCTGCTTTTCAATTATTGTGGGACTGTATAACGAAAAAGTATTCCGGCTTAACCAGGATATCATTGAAAAAGAGAAAATGCTTTCGGAAAGCCGCCTGGTACAATTGCAGCAGCAGGTAGACCCGCATTTCCTATTCAACAACCTGAATATCCTGTCTGCCCTCATTCAAAGTTCGCCGGCCCGGGCAGAAATATTTTCGCAGCGTCTATCGGAGCTGTACCGGTATCAACTACGGTCAGACAAGCAGCCATTGGTCAAACTCCGGGATGAATTGCAATACATGCAGGATTACTTATACCTGCTCCACTCACGCTTCGGGGATGCATTCCAGCTGGACTTACTGAAAATGGAAACGTTTTTGAAAGAGGAGTTACTTATCGTAACCGGTACCCTGCAACTATTGCTTGAAAATGTGGTGAAGCATAATACAGCTTCTTTGCAACAGCCGCTTACCATCCGGGTCCGGATCAATAGTGAAATGTTGCTGATGGAAAATGAAGTGCGTTCCCAGGAAGCTGTTTCTGAAGGGCTGGGGCTGAAAAACCTGGAACGACGCTACCAGATATTGTCGGGCAAAAAAATAAGCTACGGAACGGTAGACGGCATCTTCCACGTACAGGTACCGTTGATCAGACAATTAAAATTGCATCAGGCATGAACATCGTAATCGTTGAAGATGAATTACCTGCCGCAGACCAAATGCGCAGTTTTATAAATCGTTACCGGGTGCCTGTCACAATCTGCGGCATGTACAGTACCTGTGCAGAGATCATCCGGCATCTTGACGGAAACGACGGTATTGATGTGGTTTTCTGTGATATTAAACTTAGCGACGGCAATGCACTTTCTGCCCTGCAGCAAACAGATCTTAAAACGGTCATTATTTTTACTACTGCGTATGACCATTTTTGGAACGATTCCTTGAAGCATAATGGGATTGATTACTTACTCAAGCCCATCACGGCCCAAAAAGTACACGAGGCACTGGATAAAGTGGTGACGTTAAAACGGATCTTTACCAAAGATAATTTGTTGCTCAGGCAATTGTCCGGAATGTTGCAGCAAAGGCCGGATAACAGCTACAGGAAACGTTTTCCGGTGAGAGTGGCGGGGGAACTCTTTATTATTGATGTAGCCGAGGTAATTTTTTTTCGCATCTGCAGCGGTGTCATTTTTGCGGTGCCAGGTAAAAAGAAAAAATACCCGCTCATGGAAGAAACACTTGCGGCATTGGAGGAGCAATTAGACCCGAAGCAATTTTTCCGGGTGAACCGCTCTGATATTGTCAACATTAATTTCATCCGCTCTATTCGCATTACTGAAGGAAGCGAGTATACCATATTCCTGAAAAATGTGGAAGACCAGCTTACCGTAAGCCAGTCAAGGATTACCCAACTGAAAGAATGGTTTGCCTGATAGCTTGTGATTGATAACCGGTTGATTTATAGTATCTATCAACCCAAATTCCCAGGCAGTAGTTTGCAGGTTACAGAGTCAGGGGTTCAATTGAAAATCACTGCCGGACTGTAACGGGAAAGCAATAAATTTACGTGTTAGCAGCCCTTGAATCTTGACTCTTCTGCGATCCATACGACCGATATTTGATCTGCTGATGGCCTGTTTACCCCGGCTGGCGGAAAATGCCCCTTATTCTACAAACAATTTTTATGATCTCTCCTGAATTTCTATTTAATAACATACCCGAAAAACAGTCGAAATCATTTTTGGCCATTATTCAGAAAATAGGGAAACTAAAACAGGTCGCAAAAGGAGAAAAACTGGTCCGCCAGGGGGCCCTCCCTTCCTTCTTTTTTTACATCCTGGAAGGTGCGTTCAAAACATCTATCAGCAAAAATGATAAAGCCTATGTCCTCGGCTTCACCTTCAGGGGCGACCTGGATTGTTGCCCTGCTTCCTTATGGAAAGGAATGGCAAATAATTTTACCATCGAAGCCCTTACCGACAGCACCATCCTGGTTTGCGAATTAAAAGATTTTCAAAACGCCTGCCCTGCAAAAACATTTTACCGTATTACTACTAATATCATGTCCAACTATATATCCATACTGGAAAACAGGGTGATAGAAGCCATATCCCTCACGGCGGAACAACGCTATGCCAATTTACTATTGCGGCAACCTCACCTGCTGGAAAATATCCCTCTTTCGCATATCGCTGCTTATTTAGGTATCACACAAGAACGGTTGAGCCGTATCCGTAAAAAACGAAAGGGTTGACCTAGGTCAAATGGCCTCATACGGTACTGCACTACATTTGCATCCAACTAATACACAACAGGCTTAACCAGGACAAGAGTAAGTGTTGAATAAGACCATTCCTTTCATTTTAACTGTTATATTCATTACACCGGTTTACTGAGCCAACTATAGATGGAATTGGCTCCGGTATCGATCCTGGATAATCCCTGTTGTTGTATCATCGGTTCTGTTTTTATGCCAGTTAAGAAAAAAGGGTATAAAAAAATAATCTGTGGTTAATACCAATTTATTAAAAAGATAAACGATTTATGATAAGGATTCTCTGTATTGCATGCTTCCTTTTATATTTTATGCCTGTGTTTGGGCAAAAAACAAAGCTGTTTGCCGATTCCATCCGAATACAGTATAAAATCCCTGAATTGAGTTATGCTGTTGTAAACAGCAGCACTACGGTAGAAATGGCGGCAGCAGGAAAGCATTCCATTGACCTTCCGGACACAGCAACACTCAACGACAGGTTTCACATTGGCTCCAACACCAAGGCGATGACAGCATTTATGATTGCCAGCTATGTGGAAAAGGGGAAGTTAAAATGGACCACTAAATTCTTTGATGTATTCCCGGAATGGAAAGGTAAAAGTAACCCGGCTTATATAAATATAACCTTACAGGATTTGTTGTCACACAAAGCAGGGATACAGCCCTTCCAGGGAGAAAACGACCCACCTATACCTGACTTCAAAGGGGCAAATCCTGAAAAGAGAAAACAATTCGGACAATATGTATTAACGCTGGATCCTGTACAGCCTGACGAACAAAATCCGTTCATTTATTCAAATGCCGGGTATACACTGGCCACCTTAATGGCAGAGAAAGTTACCCATAAAAGCTGGGAGCAACTCATGGACAAAGTGTTCAATAAAGACCTGAAGCTGAATGTGCAATTCTCCTGGCCCGAAAATCAAAAACGAAAGGACACCTGGGGACATACTACAGAAAATGATATACTCAAACCGGTCCCTTCAACAAATGATTATCATTTAGATTATACGGAACCGGCAGGCGACCTGAACATCAAACTAAAGGACTACATCAAATTCATCCGGCTTAACTTAAAAGGATTGAAAGGTCAGGACAATTATTTGAAAGCAGAAACCTATAAATTCATCTACACTGGAATAAAAAATTATTCCTTAGGTTGGTTCAATATTTATG
>JAGODE010000403.1 GCA_017998385.1 Chitinophagaceae bacterium
GTATATATACTACATGAAATTGCTTAGGTACGGCATCCGTATACCATTAAAGAAAGGCAATTAAAAATCTAGCGGGGTTCAGGTTTGGCGGCATTAATGATTTGATAGACGGCCTGAAGCAGTTCGCCGGGTAGTGCATCCTTACATACATAGGCCTGTGCGCCGGCTCTCAAAACCCGGTTGGCATATTGCTCTGCCGGGTAGGTGCTGATTACAATAACCGGAAGGTTGGCGTGCGTTTTACGGATTGCTTTTAATGCTTCAAGTCCGCCGCCCCCGGGCATGGCCAGGTCTGTAATAACAATGTCCCAACTGGCCAGTCTGACTTTTTCAATCAGCATTTGGGCATCTTCTGCTTCTTCAAAGTGGGCAGGCGAAAACTCTTCACGCAACAGTTGAATGACACTCTGTCTGACGACTTCATGATCGTCTGCTATGATCATTCTTAGCATGAGATACTGATATGTTGGTTTTGTTTGGCAAAAGGGCATTTTAATGCCCGCAGCAAGGTAATGTAACACATGTGCAGATATTGTAGCGCAGTATTATAAATTGATGTAGATTTTATACTACATGATGAGGGTTAAATCAGCTTATGTTCGAGGGCATAACGGGTAAGATCGGCATTTGAACGGATATTCATCTTGCTCATAATACGGGTGCGGTAAGTACTCACCGTAGTGGTGCTAAGTGATAGCTGAGCCGCTATTTCAGAGACCGAGCGACCGGCAGCCAACAGCTTAAACACATCAAACTCGCGGTCAGAAAGCAGTTCGTGTGGCTCCTGGTCGGTATTATCGCGTACAGCATCGGCCAGTTTTTCGGCTACAGAAGGGGTAATAAATTTTTTGCCCAGCATGACCGTCTGAATGGCATGAATAAGATGCTCATGAATGGTTTCTTTACCCAGGTAGCCCGAGGCACCGGATTTAAGCACCCGCAGCGCATATTGATCTTCGGGGTACATGCTCATAATAAGAACAGGAAGCTGGGGCGCAATCTGCTTGATCTGGCTCAGGGCATCCAGCCCACTGCGACCAGGCATATTCATGTCGCAAATTACCAGCGTCCAGTCCCCGGTTACCACCTGGGTGATCAGGCTTTCGGCATCGCCCACCTCACCTACCTGGGCAGACGGATACTCTTCGAGCAGAATTTGTTTTAATCCCCTTCTTACAATGGCATGATCGTCTGCAATCAGAATTTTCAGCATAGCTTGTTGATTAGTCTATTCTGTTTTTAACTCCTGTAGCGGCAATGGCACTGATACTTTTACTGTTGTTCCCCTGCCCGGCTCTCCTTCAATACAATACTCTCCTCCCATCCCCTCTGCACGCTCACGCATTCCTATCAGCCCGAGTGTTTTTCTTTTACTTTCTCCAGTATCAAAGCCAATGCCATCGTCCTTAATTGTTAAAATTAACCGATTCTCCTCCTTTTGCAACTCAACTTCAACATTTTTTGCCCCGGAATGCCTTGCAACATTTGTCAGCGACTCCTGAAAAATGCGGAAGAATCCGATTTTGACCGAATCGGGCAGTGATATTTCCTGCTCAGGCAGGCTGCAGTAACCCTCTATGCCGGAGCGTTTTTGAAATTCTTCAAAGTGCCACTCCATGGCCGCTAACAGGCCCAGATCATCAAGCAGGCTGGGACGGAGCTCCGAAGCAATACGCCGAACCGTTTTTACTGTTGTATCGATCAACAACAGTAAATCGTGAATCTTATCGTATACAGGTCCGGGGTCGGGTGATAATTTTTTATTAAGCCAGGCCACATCCATTTTCAATACCGTAAGCAATTGCCCCAGTTCGTCATGAATTTCGCGGGCAATATGCATGCGCTCTTCTTCCCGTACATTATGCAGGTGGTCTGTAAGCTCGCGGATCGATTCATACGATTGCTTAAGCCGCTCCTCGGCCAGGTATTGCTCCGTAACATCAATACCCAACACCAGCCGTACCGGGTTCCCTTCATAATACGTGTCATAGGTAGTAATATTCACATACAGAATCGATCCGTCTTTTTTCTGATGCTTCCATACTCCTGCATAATGAATGCCTCTGAAATTGCGGTTGGTATACCGCTTCAGTTTATCCTCATCTTCGGCAGGACGCAACTTAAACACGTCGAGCGCGAGAAATTCTTCGCGTGTATATCCATATTGTCTTAAAGTGGCTTCATTCGTTTCAATTATCTTATAGTCCGGCAGACTCAACATCCACATGGGCATGGGATTACTGTGAAACAAAAGCCGGTATTTCTGCTCAGACAACTTGATGTCTTCTTCCGCTTTTCGCTTCTCTGTCATATCGAAACCTGTACCCAGCAGACAGATCTTTCCGTCGTATTCCATACGCACGGCTTTGAAATAATAGGGTATCTGGCGGCCGTCTTTGGTTGTAAAACTGGCTTCTGCATCGCCCAAACCGGTTTCAAAAACCTGGTTGATGCGATGAATGATATGTTCTTTATCGGGACCCTGGAAGAACTGGGCGGGGTGCATGACAGCGATCTCTTCGCTGCTATACCCTGTTACCTGCTCGAACTGTTTGTTCCAACGAATGAATTTCCCTGTTTCGTCGTAAAAATAAAATACACCCGGCAGGCTGTCGATAAGTGTTTCGGACAAAGAACGCATGCGGGTGATCTCGATTTCGGCACGTTTACGTTCAGATATATCGCGAATAAATACCGACAGCCCGTTGGCAGAAGGATAAATATGATTTTCCTGCCAGATTTCGAGTGGCTCAAAATGATCGGTGTTGGATACATACACCTGCTCCTGCATGGCCTTCATAAAGGCCGCATAGGTGGGCGTATTCACTGCATCCGGAAAGACCTCCCATACATTGCGGCCAATCAGCTGCGATGGGTCCTGATGTGTTAGTTCGCCTATTTTCTTATTGGCATAGATGTAGCGAAAATCTCTGTCGAGCGCTATAAAGCCATCTGTAAGCCGCTCCAGGATCTCCGTGATCTCTTTTGTTTTTTCTGCTACCTGGCTGGTTAACTCTTCATTGAATTGCTGAAGCTTTTTATCAGTTTTTTTCTTTTCGCTGATATCGCGGATAAAACCGATAAAATAGCCTTTATTGTTGAGTGTAAACGGCGATATGCGTAAAGCCACATCAATATGTCTTCCGTCTTTACAAACAGCCCATATATCAACAGTCTGGCCTATTATTTTGCTTTCTGCCGGCGATAAATACCGCTGCAATCCTTTACGGTGCGCTTCAC
>JAGODE010000404.1 GCA_017998385.1 Chitinophagaceae bacterium
GGCCTACATGCAGTCCTGCACCACTGGGGTAGGGAAACATGTCGAGCACATAGTATTTGGGGCGGGTGCTATTGTTGACGACACGATAGGCATTTGTGTCTTTCCATTTTTGCTGCCATTTCTTTTCGATATCCCTGAATTGATACTCCATTCCTGCCTGTAATTTGTATATGTTATGATTAACTGATTCTGTGTACCCCCTGCTTTCCGTTTTTTAACAAAACTCTTATCCACCAGATGGCAATAACGTTTTTACGGGAGCGTTTAAATGGGGCAGCAAAAATACTGATTGTAGGCGTAAAGCGCTATTTTTGCCCGTCTGCGGCCCCGGCCCGGACCCCATTAAATTTCAAAACAGATTCATATGGCTCGTTCAGGAAAAGCCTCCATTAAAAGAGGAAAGCCTTCCTATTTCATGTCTATCCTGGGTGTGACCCTGGTGCTTTTTTTGCTGGGCATCATTGGCTGGCTGGTGATCAATGCCAATAAGCTGGGCAATTATTTCAAAGAAAATGTGGAAGTAATCGCCTCGCTCCGCGGGGATCTGAATCCCAAGGACAGTGTGGCGCTGATGGACTATGTAAGCACCAAGCCTTATGTGCGCAATATCCAGTTTGTAACCAAAGAAGAGGCCAAAAAGCGCTACCTGAGCGATGGAAATGAGAGCTGGGATAAGGTACTGGATTATAACCCCCTGCCCAATAGTATCAACTTCAAGGTAAAGAAGGAGTATATGAATAAGGACTCGCTGCAGGCTATTCGTGCCGACCTGGAGCAGCAGACCTATGTGAGTGATGTAAAATACCCCGAAGCCCTGGTAGATAACCTGAACAAGAACATCCAGAAAATCAGTGTGATACTGCTGGCTGTAGCCATTATTCTATCGCTGGTGGTAATTATCCTGATCGACAATACCATCCGCCTGGCCATGTTCAGCAACCGTTTCCTGATCAAAACCATGCAGATGGTGGGCGCCACCCGCTGGTTTATTGCCAAACCGATGAATTTGCGGGCCATTATAAATGGTGCTATCAGTGGTGTCATTGCCATTGCTGCAGTTATTCTCGTGATCATGCTTGCTGAGCGGGTACTACCGGAAATGAAGGCTATTCATGACAATACCACCCTGGCAATCCTGTTTGGCGGGCTCATTGTGCTGGGTATTGGCATCACCCTCATCAGCACCCACCGCAGTGTGCTCAAATACCTGCGTATGAAGCTCGATGACCTTTATTAATCCCGGCATCTGTACCAATTGGCGTTTTTTCCTATATTGCATATCCAAATTGCCCAAAAATGACTGAGACAAAACACCACGCTATATTTTCCCGTGACAATTATATGTGGATGCTTATTGGCGTGGCCATGATCGCAGTTGGTATGCTGCTGATGGCCGGTGGCAAAAGCAGCGACCCCAATGTATTTGATGCGAATGAGGTCTACAGCACTCGCCGTATTACCATAGCTCCGCTGCTGATATTGGCCGGGCTGGTAGTAGAGATTTATGCCATCTTCAAAAGTCCGAAGACAAAAGAGAGCTGATTTAGTTTTCTTCTTTATAAGTTTATTAAAAGCGGTCCGGGTGGCCGCTTTTTTATTTTCTCCTTTCGCTAACAGGAATTGCCGGAGGCAAAAGGAGGAAGATGCCGGTTTTTCGTATTATCTTTCCCGCAGCAAACCCCTTTCATGAGTTTAGTTGAAGCCCTAATCATTGCCTTTGTTGAAGGCCTCACGGAATTTATTCCCATCTCCTCTACTGCCCACATGATCTTTGCCAGTACTGCCCTGGGCATACAGGAAGATGAATTTGTGAAAATGTTCCAGGTGTCAATCCAGTTCGGTGCCATACTGGCCGTGGTAGTGCTTTACTGGAGAAAGTTTTTTGACTTCAAAAACCCTTCTTTTTATTTTAAGCTGGCACTGGCTGTACTGCCGGCACTGATACTGGGCTATCTGCTCAACGACAAAATTGAAGCGCTGCTTTCGAGTCCTATGCCCATTGCCATTGTGATGATAGCCGGTGGCGTAATCCTTCTCTTTATTGACCGCTTATTTCGCAATCCGGAGGTTACAGATGAAAGCAGGATCAGCATTCCCAAAGCAATTACCATTGGCTTCTGGCAATGCCTGGCCATGATGCCGGGCGTAAGCCGCTCTGCAGCCTCTATCATTGGCGGCATGCAGCAAAAGCTGAGTCGCAGTGCTGCAGCTGAGTTTTCTTTTTTCCTGGCGGTGCCTACCATGCTGGCTGTTACGGTCTACTCCATTTTTCTGAAAGACTGGGGCATTGCGGGCGATACCCATAAAGGATACCAGCTGATAATGCAAAACCGTGAGACGATGATCGCATTTTTTCTGGGAAATGTAACGGCCTTTATTGTTGCGCTGCTGGCCATCCGTTTCTTTATCGGTTTCCTGAAAAAATACGGCTTCCGGGTATGGGGCATCTATCGCATTATTGCAGGACTGATACTGCTGGTGCTGCTGCTGACGAAGACAATCGGATAGAGAATATGCTAATGTGCTAATGGGTTAATGTGCTAATGAACTGATAACAGGAATTTACTACCCGGACAGACTGCCAAATTTCCCTTATTAACTGAATATAAGTATACGTGTTGGACTTTTCGCTACATAAGAATGGGTCAATACATTAGCACATTAACCCATTAGCACACTGACACATTGATCTCGCCTTTTCCCTATATTCACACCCACAAACACCGTCTTCTGTATGCAAACGGCTTCTAAAAAAGTAGTGAATGCCTGGGCTATGTATGACTGGGCCAACTCTGCTTATAACCTGGTGATCACTTCCACCATCTTTCCTGCATATTATGTGGGTATTACTGCTGCCAGCGACCCGTCTAAACCCTCCTATGTCAATTTCTTTGGCCGGCAGTTTGTCAATACCGCTCTGCAGAATTATGTACTGGCCTTTGTATTTTTTCTCGTAGCCATCTCATCTCCTATTCTGAGCTCTATTGCCGACTACCGCAGAAATAAAAAGGTCTGGCTGCGCTGGTTTTGCTATGTGGGCTCTTCCGCCTGTGTAGCGCTGTTCTGGTTTACGAAAGACAATATCGAATACGGCATGATCGCTTTTGCGATAGCTGCCATGGGGTTCTGGAGCAGTCTGGTATTTTACAATTCATACCTGCCCGATATTGCCGCGCCCGCCGACCAGGACCGCATTAGTGCAAAAGGATTTGCCATGGGTTATATAGGCAGTGTATTGC
>JAGODE010000139.1 GCA_017998385.1 Chitinophagaceae bacterium
GGTACAGCATGCGAAATAACCTGTAACGGTAATGGCATGTTCTCGATAGGAAACATAAAGCCGCTAAGCATCACGGTAGGCAGAAACATTCCTGTCAATGAAATAAACATGGCTGTCTGCTGCGAACTGGTGCTGGCAGAGATCAGCAATCCAAATGCAAGACAGGTTAGTGTAAAGAGCAGACTCTCACCTACCAGCAACAGCAGGCTTCCGTTGACAGGAACATCCAGTACAAAGACGCTGAGAAGCAGGATGCTGCTGATATTTATAGCAGACAGCAACAGATAAGGCACAGCCTTGGCTACAATAATAAGCATGGGTTTCAGCGGCGAAACCAGCATGATTTCCATAGTACCCATTTCTTTTTCACGCACAATGGTAATAGCGGTCATGAGTGTACATACCAGCATCAGCACCATGGCCATCACTCCGGGCACAAAACTATATGCACCTTTAAGTTGGGGATTATACAACATCCGCACCTCAGTATTGATCCGGTATGGCAACTGCTCTTCCTTCAATAATCTATCCTGGAAATCGCGTACGATACTTCCTGCATAATTTGTAAGCGTATTGGCCACATTGGGATCAGACGCGTCTGCCAATAATTGCACCTGTGCCTGATGCAGATGTTCCAGGTCACGACCAAACCCTGCAGGTAATACAACAGCCATCCGGACCTTACCGGTTTTGAAAGCTGTTTCCACTTCATCATAACTTTTCAGGTAGTCAACAATATCAAAATACCGGCTGGCATTCAGCTGATCGATAAGTGTATGTGCTGTCTCATCCTTTGCCATATCGAGTACGGCTATCTTTGCATTTTTAACCTCATTGGTCAATGCAAAACCAAAAAGTATGATCTGCACCACAGGCATACCCAACAGGATAAACAGGGTTCGCCGGTCGCGGAAGATGTGATAAAATTCCTTTCTGACAAATGCAAGAAATTGCTTCATGGCAATATGCTTTTTAATGAAAGCTTTTTAATCGGCTGTACGAATTGCTTTGCGCGCAAGACGCAGAAACACCTCATCCATTGACATCGCATCAAATTGTTTTTTCAGCTCAGCAGGAGTTCCTAATGCATCCATGCGTCCGTCAACCATGATAGAAACCCGGCTGCAATACTCTGCTTCATCCATATAATGCGTAGTTACAAATACCGTAATGCCCGAAGCCGCTGCTTCATAGATGAGATTCCAGAATTCACGCCTCGTCACCGGATCTACTCCCCCTGTAGGTTCATCCAGAAATACAATCTGAGGTTCATGAAATATAGCTACCGAAAAAGCCAGTTTCTGTTTCCACCCTAATGGTAATGACTTTACCAGTTTGCCGGCTTCTGCCTCCATATGCAATTGCTGAAGCAGGCTGGCTGTTTTGTCACGGATAAATGCATCAGACATACCATAAATACCTGCATAAAAACGGATATTTTCACGTACCGTCAGATCCTCATACAGTGAAAAGCGCTGACTCATATAACCGATATGCCGCTTGATCAGCTCCGTTTGCCGGTATACATCAAAGCCCGCAACTTTAGCGTCTCCGCTGCTGGGAACAGAAAGGCCAGACAGCATACGCATTGCAGTTGTTTTACCAGCACCATTGGCGCCCAGAAATCCAAAAATTTCACCTTTGTATACATCAAACGTAATCGCATCAACCGCTGTGAAATTTCCAAAGCGCTTACTGAGCTGTTTTACTTCAATTACTTTTTCCCTTTCCATGAATTAATTTTTCATCAGATCCATAAAGCAATCTTCAATACTGGGTGCAGCAGTTATCACCTCTGCTTCCACGCCTGCGGCACTAAGTCTTACCCTCAAATCTTTCTCACTCCCCAGGCTTAATACCACATGATGGTATTCTCCAAAAGGATAGGCATCCTCTACCTCCTCAAAGCTTTTTAACAATTTCAACAGCGGCAGCATGTTTTCGTTGCGCACCGCCAGCAATGGTTTACGAAATGAAGCAGTAATGCCAGCTGGCGTATCTATTCCCAGCATCCTTCCATTTTGCAACAGGGCCACCCGCTCACATAAACCAGCTTCATCCATATAAGGGGTCGAAACCAGGATAGTAATACCCTGCGCTTTAAGACGCCGGAGCATTTCCCAAAATTCCTTGCGCGATACAGCATCTACCCCGGTTGTTGGTTCATCCAGAAATAATACGGAAGGCCGGTGTATAAGCGCACAACTCAACGCAAGTTTCTGCTTCATGCCGCCCGACAGCTGGCCAGCACGCCGGTTTCGGAATGGTTCTATCTGCAGATAGATATCCTTTATGAGATCATAGTTCTCGCTGATAGAAGTATTGAAAATGGTGGCAAAAAAAGCGAGATTCTCGGCCACAGTAAGATCCGGATAGAGCGAAAATCGTCCGGGCATGTACCCCACCGAATTCCGGATAGCCTGGTAGTCCTTTACCACGTCGAATCCTCCTACTTCAGCACGGCCGCCAGTAGGCAGCAGTAAAGTTGTGAGGATACGGAAAAGAGACGTTTTGCCGGCCCCATCCGGGCCAATAATACCAAAAAGTTCACCTGGCTTCACTTCAAAATTAATCCCCTGCAGTGCCTGTACCGCCGCATTCGGTTTGCCATAAGTCATTACAATATCCGCTACACTTACATGCCCATTGTTGAGCTGCCGTCTGTTTCCGGTTTGCATAATAATTGTTTTAAAACAAGTCAGAATTTAACTTCCCCATACATGCCCAGCTTCAGCAAACCTTCGTTCTTCACTTTTATTTTGATAGCATATACGAGGCTGGCCCTTTCTTCTTTTGTTTGAATAGTCTTGGGTGTAAACTCAGCCTTATCTGCAATCCAGGTAATAGTGCCTTTGAGCGGCCTGTATTTTTTAGCCCCATCGTCTACCAGTACGGACACTTCCTGTCCAAGTTTTATTTGCGAAAGTTGCGATCCGGTAATGTATGCACGCAGATTCAATACAGACAGGTCCGCAATTTTATACAGCGCCTTACCCATTGTAGTTATTTCTCCCGGCTCTGCGTAACGGGTAGTAACGGTTCCGGTAACAGGATTGAGAATAGCAGCTCGTTTCAACTGATCATCCAGCTGGGCTACCCTTTTTTCGAGTGGTTTGCTTTCGCTTAAAATACTCCTGTTTTGAGTAGCGGCATTATTACGCTGCACCTGAACCTGCTGTCTCGTTACAAGCATTTCCTTTTTCTGCATGTCGATCTGCGCATTGATATCATCCAGTTGTTTGCCGGTGGCGGCATCTTTACGCAAAAGGTTTTCTATCCTGCTTTTTTCATGCTGCAAATTATCTAACCGCGATTGCTGTACTGCCAGCTGATCTTCCAGCAACCGTATCTGCGGGTTTACGTCAACGGTCTTTTCGCTCAGCGCGCGGATATTGGCTTCTACCTGTTCTTTCTGCAGCTGCAGATTATCGGCATCAATCCAGCCTACAGTGCTGTCCTTTTGCAACAGATCGCCCTCCGCTGCCTCCAGACTCAGAATACGGCCGGATAGTTCTGCTGATACAACCACTTCATCGGCTTCAAATGTGCCCGTGGCATCAAAAGAGTTGTTTTTATCGGCACAGCCAGTCAGTAAAATACCGCTCACGAGTACTAATAATGCAATTGATTTCATATGCTGGTTTTATAATTGTCCTGAAATAGTTTGGTAATTGATACGGGCCTGTAATAATTGCAGACGATGCATGATGGCCGACTGACGGGCCTGGTCCTCTGCATTCACTTCTTTTAAATAATCGTTGGCAGTAATTACATTGTTGTCCAGTTGCGCCCGCGCCGACTCTGTTACAGACTGGCGCAATTCGATAATGGACGCATCTGATTGCAGCAATTGTTCCAGCCGTTTTATTTCAGCCTGCTGCTGCGTAAGCTGTGTCTGTGTATTGAGCAGAAAAATATCCTGCTGCACCGCAATACGCTGCTTACTGATATCAGCCTGTTGTTTTTCTTTTTTTACCGTATACAGGCTGCCCAGCGACCAGTTGAACCGGATACCTCCGATATAATAAAAATCAAATTCATTGAGCAGCATATTAAGCCCTGGCCGACCATACCCCCCCTGTGCAAACAGACTCAGTTTGGGAAGCGTACGTGTATGGATCATTTTTTTCTGTTGATCGGCCAGTACCTGCTGGCTATTAAACAGCCTTAACTCCGGGCGATTGATGGAAGCGCCTGTAGCAGCGGATGCTACCGGTTCTGTAAGCTTGGTTTCAGCGCTCAGTTCACGGCCTGTCAGGAGCGACAATACCTGCAGCCATCCTTCGCGGGATGCTTTCATATCTATAGCCCGCTGATCGGCCTTTAACCATTCCGCTTTTAGCATGGCCACACTCGACCGGAACGCCACACCTTCTTCAAGTTGCGCCTGCACCCGATTGATGCCTGATTGTATATCGGCCTTCACCAGGTCTACCTGCTTCAGTTGCTGATCGAGGTAAAGTATGCCCAGGTAAACCTGATTTATCCGATCATGCAACATATGCAGTTCTACTTCCACTTTTTCTTCCTCCACCCTGGCCGACTGAGCCTGCACCAGTTTTTGTTGTTTGATCTGCCCCCCATCATAAAGCAACTGGTTTACATCTGCCAGTACTTTATATTGATCCTTTGATGGCGACTCAATCTGGAAGCCCGGCAATGAGACCGGTACCCGTGTCACATCAGACTGATAAGTAGCCTGACCACTTAGGGAAAACTGGGGTAAAAAACCTTTCTGCAAATTGCTGAGTGTTAGCTGAGCTGTTTTTTGAATCAGCTGTTTGTCGCGCAGAACAGGATAGTGTGACCGCGCGAGTTGCCATGCACTGTCAAGGGTCAGCTCCTGCGACTGAGCTTTTGTCTGCCACGACAACACTGCTATCAGCATAACTGAAATCCGTATCATGAATGTTGTTTTTACTATGTTAACCAAATGGTTAATTCAGGGTCAAAAAAAATCAGGGCCGCAGGGCGCTGATAATAAATGCTGGTATTTCTTTTTTCCTTTGTTCAATAAAGTCATTAAACTGGTCGGCAGAAATACCGAGGTTAGCCTCCAGCATGGGTTTGGCCATAAAGGGAAAAATAGTCATCGATACCAGATTGATCATAAGATTAACAGGATGGATGGGCCGAATGGTTCCTCTCTGCACTTCTTCTGCAATCTGGTTCAGCAACTGAGATGGGTTGGGTTTATGTTCGCCTTTCCAGTATTTCTGAAGAAAATGCCCCGGGTTCTGATTGATTTCGTTCAACACAAACAATGGCAGATAAGGATTACTCTTCACGATATCGATATACTCATGGCAAAAACGCTCGATCTTTTCAAACAGCGGTAATTCGGCAGTAAATAACTGATTGATGCGGGGAAACAGTTTTGATGCAGCCTCCATAAAAATCATTTCGAACAGTTTTTCCTTATTCCGGAAATAATAATGCAGCAGTGCCTTGTTGATGCCCGCTTCATCCGCAATATCCTGCATACGTGCCCCGGCCATTCCTTTGCGCACAAATACCTTTTTAGCCGCTTCCAGTATTCGTTGTTCTGTATTCGTGTCTTTTTGGGATTTATCCATATGGTTTAACCAAATAGTTAACAAAGCTAAAAACAAAATCTTCTTCTCCCAAATATTCCGTAAGAAAAATCAGGAAAAGAAGATTATGTATTGATTACAAACAACTTAATACTTATTACTTACTCAGCCCAGCTCATAACATACCCATCGTTCTCAATGCCCAGGGCTTCCTGGGTGAGCATCAGGGGGTGAAAGGTGTCTACCATCACGGCCAGCTCATGTGTTTCTTTAGCGCCAATGCTTTTTTCGACTGCACCGGGATGTGGTCCGTGGGGAATACCGGCAGGGTGCAGGGTGATCATACCGCGTGTTACATTTTTGCGGCTCATGAAATCGCCATCTACATAGTATAAAACTTCATCGCTATCAATATTGCTGTGATTATAGGGTGCAGGAATAGCCTGCGGATGATAATCAAACAAACGTGGACAGAATGAACAGACTACAAAGTTGTGCGCTTCAAATGTCTGATGCACGGGCGGCGGCTGATGAACCCGTCCGGTGATTGGTTCAAAATCATGTATGGAAAAAGCAAAAGGATAACAGCATCCGTCCCACCCAACCACATCGAAGGGATGCGTTCCATAATGAAGGCCGTAGAGCACACCTTTCTTTTTGGCCCGGATGAGGAAATCACCTTTCTCATCGAAGGTGGGCAGATTTTGCGGCCCCCTGATATCCCGTTCACAATAGGGTGAATGTTCCAGCAGCTGGCCATATTTGCTTACATAACGTTTGGGATAACGAATAGGACTAAAAGACTCTACTATAAAAAGTCGGTTGTTGCTGTCTGCAAATTCTATCTGATAAATAGTGCCACGCGGAATCACCAGATAATCACCGTAAGAAAAAGGGAGTTCCCCATACATTGTGCGCAATACTCCTTTGCCTTCGTGTACGAAGATCATTTCATCGGCATCGGTATTTTTATAGAAATAACTGGTCATACTCGTCTGGGGAGCTGCCAGCACAATATGACAATCATTATTGACCAGGATGGCCTTGCGGCTTTGCAGGTAATCTTTTTCCGGCCTGATGTTAAATCCTTCGAAGCTGCGATGCTTGAGCATCTTCTCTTCTGCCACCAGCGGCGCCACATTCTGCTGCGGCTCTGTATGGATGATCTGCGTGGGTGGATGTACATGGTACAACAGTGAGTAATCATTACTGAAACCTTCTGTTGAAAACAATTGTTCCGAATACAGACCTCCATCAGGTCTGCGGAACTGGGTATGACGTTTATGCGGAATATTTCCGAGTTTATAATAATGCGGCATATGTATTGGTTTAAATGCTTACAGAAAATGAAAGAAAGTGAACAGAGAGGTGATCACTGTGTAAGCTCCAGCGCAGCCAGCAGGAAACAGTATTTCCATCTGCGCTTATCGATCCAGTATATAAAATTGCGATGGTAAGGCATAGTCAACCGGTACCTAAAATTAGGAAATCCGAGCCGAAAGCCGAATTTTGTCTCATGACACAGCTATTCACTGCCGGTTTACTGATTATCCGCAACAGGCAGTTACTACTGGCTTATAGCAGCCGCAAACAATGTTATTATCTGCCGGGCGGTAAACTCGATACCGGCGAAACTGCAGCAGAAGCTTTATGCCGCGAAGCAGCGGAAGAACTGAATATACAGCTGCATCCGGATGAGCTGCATTTTTATGCCCATATAACTGCACCGGCTTATGGCGAAGCAACGGGTACTATAATGGAACAGGACTGTTTCAGCATATTGAAACCGGTGGAACCACTGGCTACTGCCGAAATTGAAAAAATTGACTGGTTTACCAGCTCTTCTTACGCAATGGAAGTGCAGCAGGCTCCCGGCGCAGTGATGATACTGGCAAAACTAAAAGCAGATGACCTCATTGACTGATACTGTTTACAACAATATTTATTTTTATATTCACCATGCCTACCCGCATACTTTTATTGGCCGATACACATCACTACATTGATCCTTCCATTAGCAATTACGCCAGCGCCTGCGATGAGATATGGCATGCCGGAGATTTTGGCACGATCGACCAGGCCCGCTCTCTTCAGGAAAATAATAAACCACTTCGTGGTGTGTATGGTAATATTGACGGACGCGATATCAGGGATGAGTTTCCCGAGCAACTGGTATTTACCTGCGAAAATGTAAAAGTCCTGATACGGCATATTGGCGGCTATCCACCCAAATACAATCCCGAAACCCGCAAGCAACTGGCACTTCATCGGCCCCAGCTCTTTATCAGCGGGCATTCACATATATTGAAAGTCATGTACGATCCCGCTCTTCAATGCCTGCACATGAACCCAGGGGCCGCAGGAAAACAGGGATGGCATAAAATACGCACCTTACTGCGTTTTGTAATTGATGGAAAAGAAATTAAAAATTGCGAAGTGATCGAATTGGGAAGGAGATAAAAGTATAAAGGGTATAAAGAGTTTAAAGAGGGCGTAAGTTCTAAGTGATAAGTTTTAAGTAGTAGGTAGCAAATACCCTTTAAACTCTTTAAACCCTTTGCCCCCTTTATACTTGCCACCTGTCAACTATTTCCTATCTTAGAGAAAACCTCTTTTCCCCATGAATCGTCGTCAATTGATCCGCCAAAGTGCTTTGGCTGCTGCTGCATTTGCATTCAGCCGTGATTTATTTGCCCGCGAAGCAGGTATTCCCTTCGGCGGAAGGGATATGGCTGGTATCATCAGGCTGGGCTCCAACGAAAATCCACATGGGCCATCGCAGCTCGCGCGCAAAGCCATGATTGATGCGGTAGCCGGCAGTAACCGCTATCCCTGGGATGTGACCGGCCAGTTAAGAGAACGAATCGGTAAGCAATTCGGACTGAATAAAGACAATGTGATCATTGGGGCGGGATCATCGGAGTTGCTGGGTGTGGCATCAACCTGGGCCGCACTTAAAAAGGGAAATGCAGTAGCACCCGATCCTACATTCCGGTTATGGATGCCGGCTGCCAGACGCCTGGGTGTAGACATCCGGCTGGTACCACTCATGGATGAAAAAATAACCGATCTGCAACGCATGAAGGACACGGTAGACAGTGCTACCCGTATGATTTATATCTGCAATCCGGCCAATCCCACCGGTACCATTGTACCTGCTGCAGAACTGGAGGCATTTATTCGTCAGACACCTGCTTCTATCATGATCCTGCTCGATGAAGCCTATACAGAATTTTGCGATGAGCCCTCTATGGCAAAACTAGTCAACGACTTTCCGAATCTCGTAGTCGCCAAAACCTTTTCGAAAATCTATGGAATGGCAGGAGCCCGTGTTGGTTTTGCACTGGCTCATCCTAAAACCATCAAAGAGTTGAATGATCTGCAACCATGGGCCAACGCCGGCGCCAGTGCCGTGTCGCTGGCCGGAGCGCTGGCCTCACTGGATGATCAGGCATTTGTAGCACATTGCAAACAGGAAAATTCCAGAGCACGGCAGGTGTTTTATAATGCACTGAAAAAAGCAGGTATGCCTTATGTCCCTTCATCTACCAGCTTCGTTTACTTTGATTCTACGCCATATGGTAAAAATGTACAGGCGTTGCTGGAATCAAAAAACATTATGGGCGCCCGCACTTTTGAAGAAGGAACCAAATGGCTGCGGCTCAGCATCGGTACTGTTGCAGAAATGGAACAGGTAGCAGCAGCGTTAGTATGAAGAAAGGGAGAAGGTAAAGGCTAGATGATAGAAGGTATATTTTAAAAGGGATGCAGCCTTACATTACGTAAAGCTGCATCCCTTTATCAATTATTTTCAGTACCTATACCTTCTACCTTTTACCCTACACCTTATCCTCCCATTCCCGGCAACCAGCCGCGGCCTTCGCCAACTATTTCACGGAAAGGCCAGGGTATGGCAACCAGTATCATCAGCAGCGCTACTACAAACAGCCAGAAGGCTCTTTTAAATTTAGATTCATCGGCAATTGGCTTCTTTGCCATGCCATATGCCAGTGTAATGAGCACTATAGCTACAAACATAAACAAGGGGTGCTCTATCAGGAAGAAGCGGAAAAATTTATTACGCATTACACTTTCTCCTTCGGGCAGGCTCAGTTTTAACCAGCCGTAGCGTCCCCATAACCAGAGATATAAACCCACTACAAAAGTAGTATGAGCAGAGATCAGCGTAAATAACCATACCCGGCGATCGGAGGCTGAAAAGCTTCTCTTTTTTTGCCAACCGGTATACGCTTTAACAATAGACAATACCAGCAAAATGATAATAATCCAGCGCAGCAGATTATGAAGATGCATCATACCCGTTTCCATGTCAATTGATTTTGGTGCAGGCCAAAGCTACAACAGCGGGTTTGCTATTGCAAAAAATGTTCTGTGAGTAATAGACTTAGTCTTCCCAGTCGGCAATAAACACATTGGTGTCTCTTGTACCGCCATTATTGCGGTTACTGGAGAAAACAATTTTTTTACCATTGGGTGAAAACAACGGGAAAGCATCGAACCCTTTATCACGGCTCACTTTCTCCAGGTTAGTACCGTCTTCGTTGACGGTATACAGGTTAAAAGGAAAACCGCGTTTGTATTCGTGATTAGATGCAAAGATGATACGTTTGCTGTCTGGCATATACGTAGGCGCCCAGTTTGCCTGACCAAATTTAGTAACCTGACGTTGATTGCTGCCATCTGCATCGGCTACCCATACTTCCATATTGGTAGGCGCTACCATATTTTCGGCCAGCAGATCTTTATACTCCTTTATTTCGGCTTCTGTTTTGGGGCGTGATGCACGCCAGATCAGTTTTTTTCCATCTGGGCTAAACCAGGCACCACCATCATAACCAAGTGCATTGGTGATCCTTTTTTCCTTACCGGTTTTCAGATCCATGATGTAAAGGTCAATATCACCGTCTTTGGTGCTGGTATAGATCATTTTTTTGCCATCAGGCGAAAGAGTAGCTTCGGCATCATACCCGTTACTATTGGTAAGCTGTTTAACAATTTTACCATTCAGGTCAGCCATGAAAATATCAAAGCTGGGATAAAGAGGCCAGATGTATTTATTGCCGTATTTAGCACGGTCAGGTGTGGGCGGACAGTCGGCCGACGCGAGGTGCGTAGATGCATAAATGATATGTTTGCCATCTTTAGTAAAGAAGGCACAGGTAGTGCGCCCTTTACCGGTGCTCACCATTTTGTACTCAAACTTCTCGCCTGGTTTTTGTGGCACTTTACCTACAAAAATCTGATCACAGTTTACACCATCTTTGGGGGCAGTACGCTGAAAAACGAGATACTTGCCATCATAACTCCAGTAAGCCTCTGCATTATCACCGCCAAAAGTGAGCTGTTGTATATTTTTAAGGTGATTTTCTTCGGGATAAAGAATCGTATCTGCGGTAGCAGTTGCAGGCTGCAGTACCGGGTCGCGGCGGTCAAAAGCAGAGCTCAGCAAAAAAATAGCGGTCGCGGGCACAAGCACCAGGGCAAGTTTCTTCATATTTATTCGTTTTAACTGCGGCTGCAAAGTTATTTTGACTCTGTCTCTGTTTTGTCAGAGAATTGTCATACTCCCTATTTCAATTAGTTTTGCCACATGAATCGCATCTGTATTTTTCTTTTAATCACCATTTTGGCCTCCTGTAGCAATTCTACAAACGACCCTTCGCCTTTTGCCGAAAAACTGCAGGTTCCGCCTTATAAAACGCTGAGTGATAGCATCAGTAAAGATCCAACCCGCAGTGATCTTTTTTTCCGCAGGGCTATCCTGCTCAACCGCAACGATCAGCCGGCAGCTGCCCTGGCTGATTTTCGTCAGGCCTGGAAACTCGAAAAATTCGAACCCTATGCCTTGGGTGCCGGGAACATACTCTTACTCAACCAGCCCGACTCCGGTGTCGTCTTTGTGCAATCTGCCTTGAAAGAACTGCCCGAAAGCCTCCCCCTTCAATTGTTGCTGGCACGGGTCTATGAGGCTGCCAATAAACCCGATCAGGCGGTGGCGGTATGCAATCAAATTCTGAGTCAAATCCCTGATCAGGTAAATGCGCTGGTATTAAAAGCCGAAATACTGGAGAAAAAAAATGAAGTACCGGCTCTCATCGAAGCACTCGAAAAAGCACATACACTCCTGCCCGGTAACCTGGAAATCATCGAAAAACTGGCCTATCAGTATGCTGAAAACAAAAATATCCGCAGTCTGGCTTTGGCAGATACAATAATCCGTCATGACTCGCTCGGGGAAAATCCGAATCCCTATTATATAAAAGGAAATTATTTTGCCAGTACGGGCAATACAGCAAAAGCTATCTACTGGTTTGACGAAACCATTAAACACGACCACCGTTACCTGGCAGCTTATATTGAAAAAGGAAAGATTCTTTTTGATCAAAAGAAGTTTGAAGAAGCCGCGGGTGTATTTAAACTGGCTAATACCATTTCTCCGGCATTTCCGGATGCCTGGTACTGGATAGGTCGTTGCCAGCAACAGGCTGGTCAGCTGCTGGAAGCCAGGGAAAGTTATCAGAAGGCCTATTCGCTCGATAAGTCATTTACTGGAGCCAGAGATGCTGCAGCAAATATGAGTAAGTAATAACAG
>JAGODE010000405.1 GCA_017998385.1 Chitinophagaceae bacterium
AGTTTTAACAGTATGCCTCAATTAATCAATTGTATGGTGGTAGATGACAATACGGTTGACCGGAAAACCGTCATCTCTTTCTTAATGGATTATCCCTTTATTCATATCTCGGGAGAATTTGAATCACCCCTGGAGGCAATTAAAGCTACCCGTAACAAAACTCCCGATGCCATTTTTTTAGACATTGATATGCCGGAAATGACGGGGCTTGAACTTAGGCAGCAACTCATGCACATACCGGCCTGTATTTTTATTACATCTTACCCTGATTACGCAATTGAAGGTTTTGAAATGGCGGCACTTGATTTTCTGGTAAAACCTTTTAGCGGGGAACGGTTTGCCAAAACACTTAAGCGACTGCAGGAATATATTGCTATACATACGGGTGCCCATAAGCCAGCCCATTCGGTAGCCGATGACAGCATCTTTATCAAAGAAGGTGACTCACATGTAAAACTGCAACAGCACGAAATACTTTACCTGGAAGCGCTAAAAGACTATACCGGCATTATTACTGCCCAAAAAAAATATCTCGTTTTATCGCCACTCGGAACACTGATAAAGGAAAAGCCTTTCGGAGAATTTATACGCATTCACCGGAGTTATGCGGTACACAGAGGGCAGGTAAAAAAAATAATGCCAGGCCAGGTTATAGTGCACGATATCACGTTGCCAGTGGGAAGGGCATTTAAAGATATACTTAAAGAAATACGGCTATAACAACCTTATGAAAAAGTTAATCCTCTTTTTACTTTGCATAAACACGCTTAAGGCTATTGCACAAAGGCATGGACAGGAATTAATCGACTCGCTCATAAAAGAAGTACCGCATACTCAATCCGACAGTTCGGCAGTAAAGTTGTACCTGCGCATTTCGGATGTGTATATCGACGTTGATTTAAAAAAAGCTCTTCTGTTTGCAGACAGCGCTGCTTTGCTGGCTGATAAACTAAACTGGAAAGAAGGTATAGCCAAAAGTCAGGTAAACTACGGGAATGTCTACAACTTTACGGGAGAATATAAAAAAGCGATTGAGCTGGTAAACCAGGCTTACAGATTCTATAAAGAACGTGGTGATAAAAAAAATATGGCCACAGCAGCCTATACGCTTGGAGTATCTGATGAAAGGATGGGGAATTATGCAAGCGCCGCCGAAAAATATTTTGAAGCACTTCATATTTTCGAAAAGCTTCCCGGAGAAGACCGCCTCACCGGCAACAGTTTATCTGCCATTGCTGTGATCTATTTTTTGCAGCGCGACTATACCAAATCTCTTGACTATAGTTTTCAGGCGCTGGAGCGTCAGCATACTGCTAAAAATAATATGGGCATTGCCAATGAGTTTATTGCCATTGCAGACACCTACAATGAATTACATGACTCTGCTAATGCCATAAAGTACAATGTACAGGCGCTCGAAATGCAGCAGAAAATGGGAAACAAATTTGCCCAGGCTCTGATATATTTCCAATTAGGCAAACTGTATCACAACGACTATAACACTTCATTGGGGTACCACCTTAAGGCCGAACAATTATTTACCGGATTAAGTGATCATTCCAATTTTGCAGCATTCAACCGTGGAGAAATCGGGCGGCTGTATTTTGAAGCAGCAAAGGGGAAAATAAAGACCAGCCTTTCCTATACAGAGGAAAAAATACCAAAAGATAAAGCAACCCTCTTATTGCTGGCTGAACAATACCTGCAAAAAAGTATTTCGGTCAGCAAAGCAACTGGCGACAAAGACAATCAATCCATGTTTTCCGCGATTCTTGCAGAGCTTCAATTTTATAAAGGCGACTTTAAAAACGCCTATTTGAATTTTCGGGTATTTCATGAAATACAGGATTCTATTTATTCCCAACAGAATAAAAACAGGATTGCTGCGCTAGAAAGCCAAAAAGAAATAGATATCAAGAATAAAACCATTGAAAACAAGGAATTGCAGCTAAGCAACCAACGAAACAAAATGTGGCTGCTGATTCTTGTAATTGTCTTCTTTTGCATAAGCGGCGCCATTTTTTATTCGCAAAGCCAGAAGCGAAAAAAAATGAATGCTACATTACTTAAGCTTAATAAAGAACTGGATGAGGCAAACAAAGTAAAAGCAAAGTTCTTCGGTATTCTAAGTCACGACCTTCGCAGCCCGGTAGCCAACCTGATCAATTTCTTACAGCTGCAAAAAAGAAAACCAGGCATGCTAAGCCAGGAACAAATTGCGGAAGGGGAAAGAAAAATTACCGAATCGGCTAAATCTCTGCTGGAAACAATGGAGGGAATGCTGCTATGGAGCAAAGGGCAAATGGAAAATTTCAAACCGGTTATTACCGCCGTACCTGTCAGCCATTTATTCTCTTACCTGCAAAGATTTTTCACTGATACAGGTAACATCATTATTACATTTTCGAATCCGGAAAATTTAACGGTTCATACCGACGAGAACTATTTGAAAACCATCATGCACAATCTTACGGCCAACGCCATTAAAGCTGTACATCCAATACCTGACCCAAAAGTAATGTGGAAGGCCTGGAAAGAGCACGATAAAATTTATCTCTCCATCACAGACAACGGAACAGGTATTACGGAAGATAAATTAGTCGCATTGTATGAAGGCAGTACCGCGAATGGTTCCGGGCCGGGAATGGGCTTACACATAATCAGGGATCTGGCAAAGGGAATCGGGTGTCGTATTGAACTTGAACCCGGCAACCAGGGAGGTACAACTTTTGTCCTGACCTTATCAGTTTGACGAAGTTTTATACATCCTTGCACCTTCCACCTTACACCCTCCACCTCAAATCAAAAGCCGCCACAACTGTAGTGGCTTTATCTGAGGGTCTTAGCGGATTCTAACCACTGTATGCCCCGCAAGGTTGCGGGTTGCCCAGCCACTCGGCTCATAGCTTTCGAAATCCTTACACCTTCTACCTTACACCCTCCGCCTCAAATAAAAAGCCGCCACAACTGTAGCGACTTTCTCGGGGTGCCTGGCGGATTCGAACCGCTGTACGCCCCGCAGTTTGCGGGGCTGCCCTGGCCACTCACCTTCTACCTTACTCGTTCTACCTTACACCTTCTGCCTTACTCATTCCTCCCCAAATAAAAAAGCCGCCACAAGGGTAGCGACTTTCTCCGAGGTCCCTGGCGGCGAACCGCTGTAAACCCCGCAGTTTGCGGGGCTGCCTGGCCACTCACCTTCTACCTTACTCGTTCTACCTTACAC
>JAGODE010000406.1 GCA_017998385.1 Chitinophagaceae bacterium
GTGCAGGCTTCAGCAAACAGGTATTGAAAAATAAAGGAACGGTTCGGGTAAGTGTACGTGACATTTTTGCCATGGGCGTTTATAATGGATACAGCCGTTATGGCGATGTGGATGTAAAATTCAAAAATGTGAATGACAGCCGCGCCCTGAGTCTGGGCTTTACCTGGCGCTTTAATAAAGGAAAACTCAACGGAGGCGGGCAGCGTAAGAAAGGTGGTGCCGATGATGAACTGAATCGGGTCAACGTAGGCAATTAAGACAACAACAATCCCTCATCATATATAAACAGTCTGCCGGCAGGGCAGGAGCTATCCTTCTGCCCGCCGGGGACCATTTTGCCCCAATTCTCCGCTTATCAACAGCTCTTTCCGTTTATCCCAAACGATAAAAAGCCTGTAACCGGTTTCTGCGCATTGCGTCAGATGTTACAGTAAACCGAAACAATAATAGTTTAAAATATATACAATGAGAAAGCATTTTGTCTGGCTGGTAGTCATGTTGCTGGGAAGTATCAATCTGATACAGGCACAATCCGGTCGGGGTATTATTAAAGGCCAGGTTACTGATGGCGCTGCCAGGGTGGTTGAATCGGCCACCATAAGCCTGCTGCGTGCAGCTGATTCATCGCTGGCAAAAATGGGTGTAGCTGATAAAACCGGTGAATTTTATTTCGATCAGTTGAAAGAAGGCCGCTACCTGGTTTCTGTATCGGCTATCGGTCATCAAACAGCTTATTCGGAAGTGGCAATCATTACTGCTGCCGGCAATACCGTTCAGCTCAATAAACTACAGCTGGTACCTGCTGCCAAATCGATCAGCGGAGTGACGGTTACTTCACGCAAACCACCTGTAGAGCAAAAAGCCGGCAAAACGGTTGTAAATGTAGAAGCTTCTCAAACAAATACCGGCCTGAATGCGCTGGAATTGCTGGAGAAAACGCCGGGTGTGGCTGTGGATAATGATGGTAATATCAGTGTAAAAGGAAAGCAGGGCGTAATGATCCTGGTAGATGGTAAACCTACTTACCTGAGCGGAGCCGACCTCGCGGCCTTACTGAAAAGTATGCAGAGCAGTCAGCTCGACCAGATTGAGATCATGACCAATCCGCCAGCAAAGTATGATGCAGCAGGCAACTCCGGCATCATCAACATCAAAACCAAAAAAGGGCTGACCCGTGGTATGAACGGAAACGCCAATTTCAACTATAACCAGGGATTTTATGACCGTTACAATGGTGGTGTGAACCTTAACTACCGTAACAATAAGATCAACATCTTTGGTGGTTATAATGGGGGCACATATGAAAATTATAACCGTATGAGCATTGACCGCAGTCTCTACGATGCGGATAAAGTAAAGTTGCGTTCAATAGACCAGGTGTCACGTAATCATAATTATGGTAATTATCATAACGTAAAAGCCGGGGTTGACTATTATTTTAATAAGAAAAATGTAGCTGGTATCGTAGTTAATGCAGGATTCAACAAAAATGATGAGGACCCTTACAGCAATACCAATATCAGAGATGTGAATGGCGACATTCAGTCAAAGCTGTACACATTTTCCCGGAACGACCGCAGGAACCGGAGCCTGACTTCCAATTTCAATTATAAGCATACTTTCGATTCTACTGGTCGTGAACTTACTGCAGATCTCGATTATCTCTATTATAATAATCGCAGCAATACGCAACTCACCACGCAGAGCCTGACAGCTGAGAATGAGAAGATAGGCGATGATGTGATTTTGCGGGGGAGAATCCCTTCCAATATCAGTATCTACAGTGGTAAAGTGGATTACATTCATCCCTTCAAAAGCGGACTCAAACTCGAAGCAGGTATCAAAAGCAGCTACGTGGAGACAGACAACAGAGTCAACTACTTTCGTAACAGTGGGACCGATTGGGTGGCTGATGCTCGGAGTAACAATTTTATTTATAAGGAAAATATTAATGCGGTATACGGTATCCTCTCGCGTCAGTTCAAAAAATGGGAGCTGAGTGCCGGTCTGCGCCTGGAAAATACAAATGCCAAAGGCTACCAGGTAAGCAATGACAGCAGTTTCAACCGCCATTATACCAACCTGTTTCCCAATGTGGGTGTAGGCTACAATGCCAGTGAAAAGAATCAGTTCAATTTCAGTTATAGCCGCCGGCTCACCAGACCCGACTATGACGATCTGAATCCATTTACTTATTTCCTGGATTCGCTGACCTATGGCCAGGGCAACCCTTATCTGCAACCTCAGTTTACACACAACTTTGAATTGAGCCATACATTTAACCGGTTTCTGACCACCACGGTAAACTATACGCGTACAAACGATATCATCACTCAACTGCTCAAACAGAATACAGTCAAGAACGAAACGTATCAGACACAGGAGAATCTGAGTACGATGGAGCAATGGGGTATAGCTATGATGGCCAATATACCGGTGAGAAAATGGTGGAACCTGAACCTGTATGCCAATGTAGTGAATAACCGATTCAGCGGTCTGTACAACAATGAGCCAGTAGAAGTGCAATACACCAGTTTTATGATGAATGGAACCAGCTCTTTCAATTTTGCCAAAACCTGGAATGCTGAACTGAGTGGCTGGATGCGTACCCGCGCTACAGAAGGGCTGCTGGTGGCCAATGCCATGGGAGCGCTGAACTTTGGTATTGCCAAACAAATCATGAAGAAAAAGGGTACAGTGAAACTCGGCATTCGCGATATTTTCTTCACCCAGCAATTCAGTGGTTTTGCCCGCTACAGCGATATTGATGTAAAACTTAAAGGCCGCAGAGACAGCCGCCAACTGAATATCAGCTTTACCTATCGCTTTGGTAAAGCAACCATCAAACCCGAACGCCGCCGTGGCAATGGTGCAGAAGATGAACAAAGCCGGGTAAAATAAACAGTAAGCAATACGTAGTCTGATAAGTAAAGGCAGTATGATTTGTCATACTGCCTTTTGTATTAACAGGAATAGTGCATGATGTAATAAATGTTAAAGCCTTTTCACAGTCGTTTTCAGATTGCCCTTTTTTTTACCGTTTGTGTATCGGTATGATCTTATTACCCTTTAACACGCAAACTACGAAGCTTGTCATTTTTAGTTGGGAACCGGTATTTAATTGCTGCATATTTGCAGCAGAACTATAGCCAAAGTATACCATGAGAAAGAATTTCGTCGTCTGTATGGCGGTGCAGGGCACAGCTATACATAACC
>JAGODE010000407.1 GCA_017998385.1 Chitinophagaceae bacterium
GTTTATAGGCATGTGCTTCTATCTGGCGGAGTTCTTCATCAGAAAAGCCGCCTGTGTTTACGATGATGCTGTGCACTTCGTAGCCCAGGTCATCGGTCAGGTATTTAACACAGAAGGAAGTATCTAATCCGCCACTGAAACCCAGTACAACTTTTTTTGCCATCGTTTATTCAACAGATTTATAAATGAAATAAATGGTGCAATAAAGATTTTGGTTTGCTGCCACCTCCATTACCCTGACCATTTGAGTCGCGCTTGAGGAAGGGGCGCAGCAGTTTCCATTGTTTAAAGCGAAGCAATCGTTCAAAGCCTTTGGCGTTCTCCTTGAAGTATTTCTTTGTTTCTTCAGGCTGGTAATGATCTTTGGGATCAAACAGCATGGCGGTGCACATGCAGTTTTTCCGGTCTTTACTCATCAGGATATCATAGTTCACACAGCTTTTGCAGCCGGCCCAGAACGCGTCATCCTGCGTAAGTTCGGAATAAGTTACGGGTTCATACCCCAAATCGGAGTTGATTTTCATCACCGCCAGCCCGGTAGTAAGTCCAAAGATCTTGGCTTCAGGATATTTCTGACGTGAAAGGTTGAAAATCTTTTGTTTAATAGATTTTGCCACACCGCTTTTGCGGAAAGCGGGGGCAACGATGAGACCCGAATTGGCCACGTATTCACCATGGCTCCAGGTTTCGATATAGCAAAAGCCTACCCATTCCCCGCTGCGGGTAAGGGCAATGACTGCTTTTCCTTCGTCGATCTTTTCGTCAATATAAGAAGGGCTTCGTTTGGCAATACCGGTACCACGGGCTTTAGCCGACGACTCCATCTCCTCGGTAATGAGGGTTGAATATTTTTTATCATCAGGGGTTGCTACCCTTACGATGATCTCTTGATTGTCCACTCTGAAAGATTAAAATTGTGCGCGGATGACCAGTCCTGAAGTTGTTGCCGGAGAAAGTTCACTGACAGGGACCGTGGTTAGGGGTTCGTCCTGTCAGCATTCAGGACGGCGTCGCGGGCGGGAAAAGGTAAACACATCAAATCCTACAGCATACACTCCACTGGTAATGGGCGCATGGAAGGCAAATTGTTTTGTATGTGTCAAAATATTGCTCACCTCTGAAAGGTTTCTTAAATTGGATTACAAATGTATAATAATAATCGGGTTATATCCACAAAATTTTTTGTTATAAAACAGAATCCATGACTAGCGGAAACCTTCATCCCCGGCCGGCATTTACAGGCATGCGCAAATTTCTCCGAACGTTTGTTATAATCCTGATTCTACTGCTGGGATTGTTTATATATTGGAAATATTACTATGTAATAGGCGATGGGGTAAAATCAGGTTATCTCAATTTTGCAGTGAGAAAAGGTCAGCTTTTTAAAACCTATGAAGGCAAACTCATTCAGGAGGGATTACGCAGCAAGGTAGCTGGCTCCATTCAGTCGAATGAGTTTGAATTTTCCATCAGCAACAAACGGGTTTATGATACGCTGTCGCTCAACAGCGGAAAGATTTTTGACCTTCATTACAAAGAGTATAACGGTGCGATTCCCTGGCGTGGCTATACCCGCTATATAGTTGACAGCATCATCTCCATGCGCGATCCGGACCGCTGATTACATTCTTATAATTATTTACCAGCCAGCAGGAGGAAGATAGCCGGCTGTTTATGAAAAACCGGTTGCTGGTTTTTCCATTGGGCAATGGTGCAGGTACGTACCCACTCATCAGGTCCGGTAAGGTTTACGGCAATACAAAGCCGGGTTTGAGGCTGGCAGTTTTTGAGGAGGGTTTCCAGCATTTGCTGATTGCGGTAAGGCGTTTCAATAAACAATTGGGTACACTGGTAACGCGCTGAATATGCCTCCAGGTCACGTATAGTCCGGGCTCGCTCCTGACTATCAATAGGCAGGTATCCGATAAACTGAAACCTTTGTCCGTTCATGCCACTGGCCATGAGGGCGAGCAGCAAAGAGCTGGGGCCTACCAGGGGATGTACCCGTACTCCCATGTCCTGGGCAGCACCTGCCAGCAGCTGACCGGGGTCGGCAATACCGGGACAACCGGCTTCGCTGAGAATGCCGATATTGTTGCCGGCCTTTAGTTCCTGCCGGAATGAACTGATCACTTCCGGTTCGGCTTTATGAATCGTATACCAGCGAAAATCGTCAATGGGCATTTCCTTCCAGATCCGTTTGAGGAAGCGGCGGGCAGTGCGCTCATTTTCTACAAAGAAAACCTGACATTGCTTTACGGCTTCCACCAGGTAGGGGGCAGGTAAAGCCGCCAGACCCTCGTCGTGCAGCAGGGATGGGATAAGATATACCTGGCCTTTGCTCATACTAGTTACCTTTTACTTTATGTGCCGTGAGTGTACCCGCTACGATAGCATAGGCTGGTGCAAAGATTACCACCACATGCATCAGGTAAAATAAGATGCCATTGCCAATGGCCAGGCCTTTATGGCGTCCAATATAATGAGTGCTTTGTGAGGCACTGAATTGTTTGCGTGCGAGCCCGTAATCGACCATCGAAAAACCATAATAGTAACACTCCATAAACAATACAATAAGCGGAGTGATCCAGCCAATAAGCGGAATGAGGGCCAGGAATAAAAGCGCCACCAGGTATACGGTTTGCCATCCGCAATTGCGCAGGGCCATTTTCATACCACGCACCGCTTCGGGCCAGATGGCATCCCAGCCGGGATTGGTTTCATTGTTTTCAATAATTGACTCGGTCTTGCGGCTGAGATAGGCAAAGACCGGTGCACCAATGATGAGGCAGAGATATTTGAGGAAAGAAAAGTAAAATAACAATAATGTAAGCCAGATGGTAATACCGGCAAATGTGAACAGGAAGCCGAGAAAACTGTTATGAAAACGCTGACTCCAGTCGCCCAGGTGAAGAATATGTGTAATATAACCTACCACATCAGTGGCAGAGCGGCCGAAGAAATAAATACCGATTACAAAGAGAATGGTATAGATGAGACCGGGTATCAGCACCCACTTCCAAAGCTTGTGCTTCAGAATAAAGTGATGGGCTTCTCCCCAGGATTGGATCGCTATAACTATTTCCTTTAGCAAGGGTTATTTTTGAGTGGGTAAATATAGGGAATAGTGGTCAGTTGGCTGGAAGAAAACACTTTATACCCTTTATACCTTTAACCTTTCCACCGTCTGGCTGGCCTGGTCTTCGTGTATCGGC
>JAGODE010000408.1 GCA_017998385.1 Chitinophagaceae bacterium
ATGTTATGTGCCGTGAGCCACTATTAATCACCTGCTAGGTCTGGATATTGAATTTCTGCCCAAAGAATGTTAGAAATTTTATCAGCTATATACAACCATCTGGTTTTACCATTTTGCCCTGAATTATAGAGATAGTGAATACGATTTTTATCTTCAGGTACGTATTTTGTAAGATTCTTCCTGCCCCAGAGGTACTCGAAATTCATATCGGAAGTTAGTTCTCTGAACTGATATTTAATCAAAAAGCCATTAAGTTCTGATTTTTTCAAACGAAATGATGTTATAGTTAGAAACTCACTATTATCAAACGACTCAATTATTGTACTGGATTTTGGAATTTCTATATGGCTTACTTTTTCATAATATTTATGATCATACCCAGGTGAACAGGATGCTATAAGTAAGATTAAAGAGACTAGAATGTAAATGACTGTTTTCATGGCACATAACGTCCAGGGCTTTCTGCTGTGCTGATATTCTGTGTTACTTCAGCCCGGTACTGTTGCTGATCAAAGATAGAAAGCTGATGGTATATTCCAAAGCTCGGTTATGTTCGTGAAGCTGGGACTGCAGCTGATTAGGGATATGTCGATCAGGATATATTCTGCTGCCAGCATAGCAGAAAACCCCTTGTTGAACCAACACCTACGGTGAAGGATGGCCTGTTTATTAAAAGTACGATCTTTACTATTCAATAAAACATTAGTTATGAAAAAAAAATGAGTACAGTAAAGTAAGCTTGTCAGCATCGTCCCAGGAAGCCTTACATCAGTTACAGGCGGTGCTGACTGCCAAACACTATTCGCCGCGGACCATCCGTAATTACATGCAGGAGATGCGTTTTATTTTTGCGCATTATCCGGATTTGTTGCCCGCTTCTATCACCAGCCAGCACATTGTATCCTACATTAATTTTATTATTACAGCGCATGGAGTTGGCCGGGAAAAATGTCACCAGGTGGCCCAGTCCTGCAGTTTCTTTTTTAAACACGTGCTGCCTTCACCGTTTGTCATTCCCTCCCAATTTTATCCGCGTAAGGAAAACAAGCTGCCAAGGGTATTCAGTGTGGCGGAGGTAAAACAACTGCTTACCGTGATCCCTAATCTCAAACACCGGGTTATGACCGGTTTGTTTTATGGTACGGGTTTGCGGATCAATGAGCTGGTGCACGTAAAAATCGATGATATCGACAGTAAATCCTTTCAGATAAAAGTGACCGGTAAAGGCCGTAAAGACCGCTACACGCTGTTGCCCAAACAATTGCTGGAGGATTTAAGAAAGTATTACCTGCAGCATAAACCCCAAACTTATCTTTTTGAAGGCCAGACAGCCGGTAAGCCGATGCATCCACGCAGCATACAGCATTTTATTCAGCGCTACATTACCCTGATCGGCCTCGGGGGAAAGGATTACTCCGCTCACACGCTACGGCATTCTTTTGCCACCCACCTGCTGGATGCCGGTACCGATATACATACGATCAAAGAACTGCTTGGACATAGTAATATCAGTACCACCATGGTATACCTGCACCTGCAGCAATCCAAACGCGCCGGACTGGTGTCGCCATTTGATGCCATGGAAAAGATGGCGCTATGACTGAGCTAAGCAAAGCCAGGCAACTGCAGCAGTTATTCGGGCAGGCAGCCACAGGATCCTTTAATGCATATAGCCGACAGGTGTTTGGCCAATTGCACCGGTGTCATACAGTTGCCAACGGTGTACATAGTTATCGTTGCAGCAGCGAAGATTGCCATCACCTGCATTATCAGTACCACAGTTGCGGCAACAGGCATTGCCCAAACTGCGGAGGGTTAAAAAAGGAACAATGGGTGGAGAACCTGAAAGCAGGATTATTGCCAACAGGATACTACCATGTGGTGTTTACCCTGCCACAGGAACTGCACCCGCTGGTGCTGGGCAACCGACAGGCCCTGTTTAAACTGTTGTTTGACGCCGCCTCTGGATCGCTCCTGCAACTGGCCGGCGATCCGCAATGGCTGGGAGGTAAATGCAGCATCACGGCCGTTCTGCATACCTGGGGTCAGCAGTTGAGTTTTCACCCGCACCTGCACTGCATTGTCAGCGACGGCGGGATTGATGCGGACAATCACTGGATTAAAGCAAAGCGCAGCAATCAGTCATTTCTTTTTCCGGTAAATGTATTGAAGGTTGTATACAAGGGCCTTTTTTTAAAAGGACTCCGGCAACTGGTTGAGCAGCAGCAACTGCAATGCGACGGGATACCGGTTGAGAAAGTAATAAGACAGGCCGGCTACAAAAAATGGAACGTATATGCAAAGCGACCCTTTGGCAGTGTAGCCAGCGTAGTGGAATACCTTGGCCGCTACACGCACAAAGTGGCTATTACCGCCCATCGCCTGGTAGGGGTCACGGAACACCGTGTTTTGTTCAACTACCGGGATTATGCGGATGCTAACAGGCAAAAGCAAATGGCCTTGTCAGCCGCTGAATTTTTGCGTCGCTTTGAGCTGCATATCCTGCCCAAACGATTTGTAAAAATCAGACACTATGGTTTGTTGCAAAACCAGGGGAAGACAAAGCGGCTCAACCAGGTCCGCAGTCAGTTGTCGCTACCGCCCTTAGCCCCCCGGGTGCAGATACCGGTTACGATACGCCTGCTGGAAAAGTACGGGAAAGATATCACGCGATGCCCGAAATGCAACAATGGCAAACTGGTACTGATTCATATTGACTATGGTTACCGGGAGTTTACCCGATATAAGAAACGTACGCTGCCGGGCGATGAGAAAACAAATGCCAGGGATCCGCCGTAAAGCAGGAAAGGGCCTGAGCATTGCAAAAAAGGTTCTTTTTACTGATCAAATAAAATAAGTCACTGAAATGGGTAAGGGAACTCATGCATACCACGTAAAAAAATACCGCCAGACCGGGATAAAAAAATGGGATGACTCAAACCACCGTCTTCCGCTCCCCGACTCCCGGGTACTTTACCACCTATAGGTCCGGACCGGTGTCGGTCAACAAACAATAACCAAAAGCCCCTGAATTAGTTAAAGAAGGAGCTTTTTTTATGCGGGGCTTTCGGCTATTGTTCTTAATGTTGTGCGGTCGTGCTTCTCGTCTGTCGTTATCTGTCCACCTGCGAATAGTAGGGTGTGTCCCGGTGCGATGGCAAGCAAGCTCTTTTGCAAGGTTGGCTTTGTGTCTTGGTTTGTGTGCCTTGCAAAT
>JAGODE010000140.1 GCA_017998385.1 Chitinophagaceae bacterium
GCTGATCGGTGAATGGCCACCATATTTCGACCAGCGGTCTTCGAAAGGTTGTTTTAGTAACGACATTTTTATTATAGGCAAAGGATGTTGCAAGTAGTGGCAAGTGGCGAAGCGGCAGGAAACATTGTTGTTAATAACAATCCTGTATTACGCCTCGCCTGTCATGCGGTAAATATAAATGAGAATTCCCGTAAAAGTCATGATTTGATTCCATTCAATGCAATAATCCTGACAGGGGGCAGTGTTAATTTGTTAAATGGTTATTTTTTCTGTCTCAGTCAGGGTTTTACAAATGCTAACAACTGTTTTGCAGGAAGGTTGACAGGAAAGTCCTATTTTACCGTTACAATTCTTATTTTCTTTACACCCCGATAAAAAAGACTATGCGTGCGATTTTCCTGCAGTTAAGCTACTTCATCTGCCTGTTGTATATCTGTCCGGTTGCTGCGCGTGCACAGAAAGGTGGCGCACCTGTTACGGTCATTGCCTATTATTCCGGCAATGTGAACCAGATAGATAACTACCCGGTCGGAAAACTCACGCATATCATTTACAGTTTCTGCCATCTCAAAGGCAACCGGCTCAATGTAGATAACGCCGGCGATACCGCCACTATTCATAAACTGGTGTCGATGAAAAAAAACAATCCGGCACTGAAAGTTATGTTGTCGCTGGGTGGCTGGGGTGGCTGTAAACCCTGCTCTGACGTCTTTGCTACCGGGCAGGGGCGCCTCGATTTTGCTTCTTCCGTGAAAGAGATCAATAACTATTTCAAAACGGATGGTATAGACCTGGACTGGGAGTATCCTGCCATTCCGGGACATCCGGGGCATCCTTACCGTGAAGAAGACAGGCCCAATTTTACCGCTCTGGTAAAAGCATTGCGCGATAGCCTTGGTAAAAACAATGAGATCAGTTTTGCCGCCGGGGGCTTCCCTGTTTTTCTGGAGCAGGCAGTGGAATGGGATAAACTGGCTCCACTCATTGACCGCGTAAATCTCATGAGCTATGACCTCGTAAACGGTTTCAGTACTGTTACGGGTCATCATACACCGCTTTACTCCACCTCTAAACAGGTCGAGAGTGCCGATCAGGCCGTGAAGTACCTGGCCGGTATTGGATTCCCGCTCAATAAAGTGGTGATTGGTGCGGCTTTTTATGCCCGCACCTGGGAGCAGGTAGAAGGGACTAATAACGGTCTTTACCAGTCGGGTAAATTCAAAAGTTTTGTTCCTTATTCCATTTTCAAGAGTACGATCACAACCGAAAAAGGATACCGGTTTTTCCACGATAAAGAGGCCGGAGCCGCGTATGCCTATAATCCCCAAGAGAAAATATTTGCCACCTACGATGATATGAATTCCATCGCGGCCAAAACAAAATATGCAAAAGAAAAAGGTCTCAATGGCATTATGTTTTGGGAGCTAACTCTTGATATGACCAGTGGCGGATTGCTTGATACAATCTACCGTACACTGCACCCTTAATCTTCATTGCTGCCCCAGCGGAATGTTTTTACCGGCAGACCTGCCAGATCGAGTACCCGGTCTACCACAGTGGCCGCTACATCCTCCAGCGTCTTGGGTTTGCTGTAAAAGGAAGGAGTGGCAGGGCAAATAATGCCTCCGGCCTGTGTCACCGTATCCATATTACGGATATGAATGAGGTTGTAGGGGGTGTCGCGCACTACGCAAATAAGCCGGCGCCTTTCTTTCAATACCACATCGGCCGCACGGGTAATGAGATCATTGGAAATGCCGCCTGCAATCCGGCCCAGAACGCCCATGGAGCAGGGCACAATGATCATGGTATCGTATTGCCCCGATCCGGAAGCAAAGGGGGCCAGAAAATCCTGCGTGGAATAGGCGCGGAATGGAAGCCTTGAATAGCTGTCGTCATCCAGTTCTGTTTGCCATACCTGGCGTGCATTTTCTGTCATCACGATATCTACAGCCGACCAATGGTCTTTCAATAATTCCAGTTTTCGTAATACCTGGCGCGCATAAATGGAACCGCTGGCTCCGGTAATGGCCACGACAATTTTCTTCATAAATAATATTCTGCGTGTAAAATTCTGCTAATTACTGTAGATAACAACGAAAGTTAGACAAACGTTTGCGCAATCAAATAATTTATCCGGATATATCATTAATTAACGTTATAACATTGAGACCAGTCAATAAATGGTGTTTTTTTAACACTTTCAGCAAAAAAAAATGGCAAAAAGTTTTGTGTTAATTCTTTATTGCCGATATTGCCTGTGAATTTTCATAGGATAAGGTTTAATGGTTAATGGTTTTTGATTAGGGCCCTCCCGGATTTCATTCGGGAGGTTCTTTTTTTTCAGGCGTTCTCTTACCATTCAATCACCCTTGTCCGCAATAGCCGTTACGGCTGCCATCAACTTAATTCTGATTAGTACAGAGATAAAAAAAGAGAACGTCAGGACGTTCTCTTTTTATTTTAAGACGGCTTTCTGTCTTTATTATCTTGATTCCGCCATATCGGGGATTGCTTCTGCTTTGTATTCGCCGGCGTCCAGTTTTTTCTTGGTTTCCGAGAACGCTTCCAGCGTAGCCTGGATATCGGCATCTGTGTGTGCTGCAGTTGGAATAAGGCGATAAATGATATGTCCTTTAGGGATTACGGGGTATACCACAATAGAGCAGAAGATGTGATAGTTTTCGCGCAGGTCCATCACCATGGCTGTCGCTTCTTCCACACCACCTTTCATGTATACGGGGGTTACAACCGAATCTGTTTTGCCGATATCAAATCCACGTTCTTTCAGGCCGTTTTGCAGTTTCAGCGCATTCTCCCATAGTTTTTCCTTGAGAGAAGGCTGGGTACGTAACAGTTCCAGGCGTTTCAGGTTGCCGATTACCAGCGGCATGGGCAGGCTTTTGGCAAAGATCTGAGAGCGGATATTGTAACGGATATAATCAATGATCTTACGGTCGCCTGCAATGAATGCTCCGATAGAAGCCATCGATTTGGCAAAAGTGGAGAAGTAAAGATCAATCTGATCCTGTACGCCCTGTTCTTCTCCGGCGCCGGCACCTGTTTTTCCGAGTGTGCCGAAACCATGCGCATCATCTACAAGTAGACGAAACTCGTATTTCTTTTTCAGTTCGGCTATTTCTTTCAGCCGGCCCTGGTCACCGGCCATTCCGAATACGCCTTCGGTAATCACTAGAATACCGCCGGATTTTTGCTTTTCAATAAGGGCAGTGGCGCGTTGCAGCTGTTTTTCACAATCTTCGAGGTCGTTGTGTTTAAAAACATAACGGTGACCGGGATGCAGGCGCAAACCGTCAATAATACAGGCATGGCTTTCTGCATCGTATACAATTACATCGTGACGGCCGCAAAGCACGTCAATCAGGCTTACCATACCCTGGTAGCCAAAGTTTACCAGGATAGCATCTTCTTTTTGTTCGAAAGCAGCCAGCTCGGCTTCCAGTTGCTCATGATAGTTACTGTTGCCACTCATCATACGGGCACCCATGGGTAGCGCCAGTCCAAACTGCTGTGCCGCATCTGCATCGGCTTTTCTTACTTCGGGGTGATTGGCCAGCCCCAGATAGTTGTTGAGGCTCCATACAATCATTTCCTGTCCGCGAAATTTCATTCTTGAGCCAATTTCACCTTCCAGCTTGGGAAATGCGAAATAACCATGTGCACGCTCACGATGCTGGCCAATAGGGCCATAATGCTTCAGAAGTCTTTCGAAAATATCTGCCATATTATGGAATTGTTATTGAGTGGATAAAACTGCGCAAAGGTAAGGTTTTGGCGGCTTTGCTCAAAGTGCGGATTCGTAAGTGTATACGGTTGATTATGAGCAAATAATCAACCGTCTGGGTACAAAAATGCCCCGCAGGGGCAGGGCATTTAAGACAGTAGAGAACGGCTTATTCAGATAACCAGCAGGGCATCGCCATAGCTGAAGAAACGGTATTTATCCTTAATGGCTTTTTTATAAGCCTCCATGGTGAGTTCATAACCGGCAAAGGCGCAGGTCATGATCAGCAGGCTGGTTTTGGGTAAATGAAAATTGGTCACCAGCGAATCGGCAATATTGAACTCGTAAGGAGGATGAATAAACATGTTGGTCCATCCTTCGGAGGGCTTCAGCAGTTTTTGCGCGGTAAATGAAGACTCCAGTGCACGCATGGTGGTGGTGCCGATAGAGCAGATACGATGCCCGTATTCTTTGGCACGATTCACAATCTTGCAGGCATTGTCTTCTATGCGATAGTATTCTGCATCCATTTTATGTTTGCTCAGATCTTCCACTTCAATGGGGCGGAAGGTGCCAAGGCCGGTATGAAGGGTTACTTCAGCAAAACGAACACCTTTAATCTCAAGGCGTTTGATGAGCTCGCGGCTGAAGTGCAGGCCGGCTGTAGGTGCCGCCACTGCACCTTCGTGTTTGGCATATACGGTCTGATAGCGCTCTTTATCCTCTTCATCGGGTTTGCGCTTGATATATTTGGGAAGCGGTGTTTCACCCAGTTTTTCCAGTTGCTCCCGAAAGCCTTCTTCAGAACCTTCCCAGAGAAAACGGATGGTGCGGCCACGGCTGGTCGTATTGTCAATTACTTCGGCTACCAGATCCTCCTGGTCTCCAAAATAAAGTTTGTTGCCCACGCGGATCTTACGTGCAGGATCAACGATTACGTCCCAGAGACGGTTGGGTTTGTTCAATTCGCGCAGCAGGAAGACCTCGATTTTTGCACCCGTTTTTTCCTTGCGGCCATACATCCTTGCGGGAAATACTTTCGTGTTGTTAACTACAAATACATCCTTGTCATCGAAGTAGTCGAGGATATCGCGAAAGTGTTTGTTTTCGATCTGGCCGGTGTGACGGTGTACAACCATCATACGCGCGTCTTCTCTTTTTTTCGCAGGATTTTGGGCTATCAGATTGAGAGGCAGGTCGAAACGGAATTGTGAAAGCTTCATGAGTTTATTGACAATTTTATATAAGGTCTCATGACTCAAACCGGTAGAAGATACCTGGGGAGCTTGCATCCATCCCCGGTCTTACGGCACCGGGCCTGGTCATGCGGACAGCTTTTAAAGCGTGCAAAGGTACAAAATTAACCAGATAACCCCCAGGGGGGTGTATAATTTTTTGATTCGGGCGGGTTGTCAGACTTTTTGCAGTTTTTTCCCGTTAATACCCCAAATCGGTGGTAATTTACCACCCAGCCCACCTAAAACACTGCCTGCCAGATATTGATGCGCCGGTTGGGAAGTGATTGGCTGTGTAATTCTCTCCAAAATGAATCATAGGAATTGTATGAAACGAACCCTACTCCTCCTCTTATTGCTGCCCTGCCTGGTAAATGCCCAGGCCCCCCGCCTGAAAAACAAAAAGTATCAGGGACTGTTGTGGGAAATTACAGGCAATGGCCTCAAAAAGCCTTCCTACCTCTTTGGTACCATGCACGTGAGCAGCAAACTGGCTTTTCACCTGGCAGATTCATTTTACCTGGGCATACAGCAGGCCGATGTGGTGGCCCTGGAAACAAACCCCGAATCGTGGCAGGAAGATATGACCCGCTACGACCTGGAGTCAGAACGCTATCAACGCTCGCGGGGCAGCGACTTCTTTTCTCCTCCCGGCGACTATCTTACACAGAGCACGCTTAAATTCTATAAATACGATAAAAAAATAGAACGTGCCCTCTACAGCAACCCATCCGCTATTAATAACCTGCTGTACCGGACTTATGGGGATGAATCAAACGATTTTGAAGAAGATACCTATCTCGATATGTACATCTACCAGTGCGGTAAGCGCTGGGGTAAAAAGGTGGCAGGCGTAGAGCAGTATGCAGAAAGTATGAAACTCATGGCAGAAGCGTACAAGGATGCCGCCAAAGAAAAAGACCGCAAAGAACGCAGTTATGATAATGAAGGAAGCTTTTCTTCCGGTCGTCTCCAGGAAGCCTATCGCAGCGGCAACCTCGACTGGCTTGACTCGATCAATAAAGTAAATAGTTTCAGCCAGGCATTTGATGAAAAATTCCTGTATCGCCGCAATGAAATACAGGCAAGCAATATCGATTCTATTTTACGTACCGGCCAGTCGCTGTTTGTAGGAGTGGGCGCTGCACATTTGCCCGGACAAAGAGGGGTAATCGAAATACTTCGCGCCAGCGGTTATCGCCTCCGCCCTGTAAAAATGGTAGACCGCGATAGCCAGCATAAAAACCAGGTAGAGAAATTGCGGGTACCTGTAGTATTCTCCACGCAAACAGCAGAAGATGGCGTATATAAAGTAGATATCCCCGGTAAGTTCTACCGCTTTGGAGAACAAAATGGAATATCGCAGGAGCAGTATGCGGATATGGCCAATGGAAGTTATTACATGGTCACGCGTGTAATGACGAACGCCTGGTTGTGGAATCACTCCACTGATCGTGTACGTCGTATAGTAGACAGCCTGCTCTACGAAAACATACCCGGCAAAATACTGACCCGTACCAACATTACGCGCAACGGTTACCAGGGGCTGGATATTACCAATCGCACACGCCGCGGTGATATACAGCGCTACAATATTTTTGTAACCCCGTTTGAAGTAATTGTTTTCAAGATGAGCGGTACAGGCGAATATGTGAGTAAGGGCGAAGAAGCTACCCGCTTCTTTAATAGCATTCAGCTCAAAGAATTCAAGTCAGTGCCCGCTGTGGCTCAATGGAAAAAATTTACGGCGCCAATGGGCGGTTTTGTGGCCGATATGCCGCATGAGCCCTTTACCGGTAATGACGGCAGCTGGATATATGATGCGGCAGATGTTGCTAACGGCAATTTTTTCCGGGTCATACGGTCAGATATCCATAATCACAATTTTGCCGAAGAAGACAGCTTTGACCTGCAGCTGATGGAGGAAAGTTTTGCCGCTTCTGAATACATGGATAAACAATTGACCAGGAAGATGGGCAAATGGCAGGGGTATCCTTCGCTCGATGCCACCTATAAGGATAAAAACGGACGTTTTTACCAGGTGAGATTTGTTATCGAAGGACCGCATTACTACACCCTTATTGCCAGCGGTAAAAAGAACGGACCGGCTCTCGATCATTTCATGCGTTCGTTTGCAATTAAACCCTACCAGTATCCGGCGGCTGTAAAACGGGTCGATACTACGCTCAATTTTTCTGTGATGAGCCCCGTGTTTCCCGAGGCAGCCAAAGAAAAAATGGAACTGCCGCAAAACAACTATGGGTATGGCGGAGGAGAGGATGAAGATGAAATGGAGCGTATTATGAATGGCGGTGTATTTAAAAGCAAGATCATTCGCAACGATACCACCGGAGAGCGCATCTTCGTTAATTTCTATAAAATTGGCCGATATATGGAGGTAGATGATACGACGGTTCTTGAAAAGGAAGCCATATATCCTGCGGGCAGCGATACGACCTGGATTGTACGCAGCAAAAAGAAATATGATCTGCCAAACGGATACAGAGTTTGGGAAAGCCAGTTGTCAGACACCGCCAGCAGCCGTTTGTTGTGGGTTAAAAATTATTACAGAAAAGGTGTGGGGTTTGGGTTGTCTGCCGAACTGGATACACTTAGTCAGCCCAGTGGCTTTTTGCATAATTTCTTTGACAGCTTCACACCATCCGATACCCTTACCGCGTATGATCCGTTTACCAAAAAATCGAAATTGTTCTTCGACGATTTTCTGAAAGGAGACAGTGCTGCCCGTAAGAAAGCGGCAAGCGGGTTAAGTTACCTGCGGGTCGACTCTACCGATCTGCCTCAACTGATACAATCGATCGGCTCATTGAGCTGGAGCGAAAAGAAGTATCTCGATACAAAAAAAGAACTGATTGGCAAGCTGCGCAGCATACAAACGCCTGCTGCCACAGATGCGCTAGTTAAAATCTACCAGGCAGCCAATGATACACTGGATATTCAACTGGCTGTACTCAACAGCATGGTACAGCAAAAGACAAAGTATGCCATAGGCAGGTTCAGAGATATCGTAACGGCAGAACCACCGGTACTGGGTGCTGCATCCAATTCCTGGAACGAGTATGGTAATTATACCATTCGGAACAGCAGAGGAGGTGAACGGCCTTATTTCGGTGCCAATTTTATGGGCAATCTGTATGATTCATTGCAGTTAACCAAAACTGTACTGACAGATCTGTTGCCATTGATCAATCTCGACGATTATAAAGATGTACTGATGATGCTGATGGCTGAAATGGTAGACAGTAGCCAGCTAAAACCTGCTGATTATGAAAGTTACTACAGCAAGTTTCTGCTGGAAGCCAAACAGGAGGTGCGCAAACAGGCTATTCTCGAGAAACAAAAATCCATCAAGGAAGCAGAGAAGAAAAGAGATGAGGAGAGTGGTAGCGGATATAACCGTTACAACGATGGCGACAAAGACCCCGGCAACGATGATCTGCAGTTATATGCACGTCTGTTAATGCCGTTCTGGGGCAGTAAGCCTGCCGTGCCGGCACTGATGCAGCAAATGCTGGCGTCTTCGGATAAGCAACTGAAGTATACGACTACCATGCTGCTGCTGCGTAATAAGAAGAGTATCCCCGACACCATGCTTACTTATTTTGCAGGCCTCGATGATTACCGGTATGATTTGTATAATGGGTTGAAGAAAATAAAACAGCTGGATAAATTCCCTGCACGATACAATAACCATATCGAGCTGGGGCGTAGTAAGCTGATTAGTGCCGCCTCTTCTTATTCAAAACCCGATTCAGTGGTGTATATAAGTCGTTTGCAGGCAAATGTTAAAGGAAAAAAAGGGTATGTCTATTTCTTTAAGTATAAAAAGAAAAAAGATGATCTTACCTGGTATCTGGGCTCGGTAGGGCTGTTGCCGGCCGATGAGAAGAAATTTGCCTTTGCAGATATTGAAGAGGGTGAAGAGGAGAGCAGTGAATATTATTATTATGACCGGTCATGGAATGCGCAATCGCCCTTTCGTCTCAGCAGGCTGGGCACTACCCGGTTAAAAGAAGATGAACCGGTGGCAGCTCAGCTGGCTAAGGAACTCAAGCGGCTTATATACAGTCATCGCAGAAGCGGCCGCGAATTTTTTGACAACGAAACGGATAGTGATTCGGACGAGGCAGCGCCTGGCGTTATTGATGTGGAAGAGGATTGATCAGGCAGGAATGCCGGCGGGTATGGCCGCAATCAGTCTTTGTGTATAGGCCGATTGGGGATGATGGTATACCTGTGTGGCAGGACCGCTCTCTTCGATTTTTCCTTTATACATGACCATTATCCGGTCGCTGATGTAACGCACTACCGAAAGATCGTGTGAGATAAATACAACGGTAAAGCCAAACTCTGCACGCAGATCGTTGAGCAGGTTGAGCACCTGGGCCTGTACGCTTACATCGAGAGCCGATACGGATTCATCACAAACAAGGAAGGATGGATTGAGCGCCAGCGCACGGGCAATAACGATCCGTTGTCTTTGACCTCCGGAAAATTCGTGCGGGTAACGGTTATAATGCGCTGCATTTAGTCCCACTTTTTCGAGCAGCTCAATCACCCGCGCTCTCCGCTGCTGCGCACTGAGGATAGGATAATGTACCTGCAGCGGTTCTGCAATGGCAGGCCCCACAGGTAAGCGTGGATTGAGTGATGAAAACGGATCCTGGAAAACCAGTTGTATCTCTTTTCGTAAAGGACGCAGCCGGTTGCCTGCTACGGCGCTGATGTCTTTCCCTTTGTAATACAGGTGACCGCTGGTTGGTTCTATTAATCGCAGCAGTGTGCGGCCCAGCGTGGTTTTGCCGCATCCGCTTTCACCAACGAGGCCCAGCACCTCACCTTTATAGATATCGAAACTCACTTCGTCTACTGCTTTGGTATAAGCAAGAGGCGTGCCCAGCCAGGATCGCCGCGTGGGGTACCAGACTGATAGTTTATCAGCTTTTATCAGCACTTCCGAAGATACAGGCGGTTGAATAATGCCGGGCTGAGTAACAGGGTTGTGATTACCAGCAAGAAAATCGGCCACTACAGGAAGTCTTTTTCCTTTTTCATGCAATACAGGCCGGCAGGCCAGCAGACCACGTGTATACGGATGTACGGGGTTATGGAAAATTTCCCTGACGGTATTCTCTTCTACAATTTTTCCTTTCAGCATCACGATGGTACGGTCTGCGATCTCTGCCACCACTCCCAGGTCGTGCGTAATAAAGATGATACCCATACCGGTTTGCTGTTGCAGTTCTTTCAGCAGTTCGAGTATCGTTTTTTGTACAGTTACATCCAGTGCAGTGGTTGGTTCATCGCAGATGAGCAGCTTCGGTTCGCAGCACATTGCCAGTGCTATCATGACCCGTTGTTTCTGCCCTCCGCTCAGCTGATGCGGGTATTTCAGAAAGGTCTGTTGCGGGTCGGGGAGTTTAACTTTGGCAAACCAGTTGAGCGTCTGCTCCCGGGCCTCCTTATATCCCATTTTTTTGTGCATACGCAGAGCTTCCATAACCTGCCGCCCGCAAGTCATCACCGGATTAAGCGATGTCATGGGCTCCTGGAAGATCATGGCAATATGATGTCCGCGTATTTTCTGCAGCTCTTTTTCGGAAAGGGTTAGCAGGTTGACAGGCCGCTTGCTGCCTTCAGAAAAATAAATAGCGCCCTCTTCATAGCGGGCTGTATGGGGTGAGAGTAACTGTAAAATGGAAAGCGATGTTACGGATTTACCGGAGCCTGATTCGCCCACCAATGCCACCACTTCACCGGCAGACACGCTGAAGCTAACCTGCTCCAGTGCCCGGGTAGTACCATTTTCGGTATGAAAAGAAAGCGTAAGATTGTCTATACGCAGCAGCGGCTCCATTATTTGGGTACTACTTTTATGGATAGCTTACGCGATGGGGTGGGGTAATAGGCCATACATACGGCGCAGTTTTCCTGTTTGCCGGAGTCCAGATAGAAATAAAATTCATCGCCTTCTTTGATCGTATCCGGAAACCGGCAGGGGTTGCCCAGTCCAAATACCTGGTTGTATGTTTTGCCGGTCATCTCATCGGTCCAGCTGGCATTGATGAGCGTGGTGTCTATCTTTCCTTCCAGCAGGCGAAGAGTGTAATTCATACAAATACCTTTCACCTCCAGTTTTCCCTTATATCTGGCAGGTTCCTTACTGTCGCCGGAGCAACGCTCGGCAGAGATAGTGAGCACAAAAACAGCGCTCAGTACCAGGAGGAGTTTTGTATTCATACATGCAGGGTTTTAAAACTTCAGATGACGTACGGTAAGCCCGTCATTAATCAGCTGTTTCAGTGAGTCGATGCCGATGCGCAAATGTTTTTCTACGTACTGTGCTGTCACCGATTTATCGCTTTCCTCTGTTTTTACTCCTTCCGGAATCATGGGTTGATCACTTACCAGCAGCAATGCTCCGGTGGGAATCTTGTTGTAAAAGCCAACGGTGAAAATGGTGGCTGTTTCCATGTCAATGGCATAGGCCCGTACCTTTTGCAGATATTCTTTAAAAACTTCATCATGTTCCCACACACGGCGGTTGGTGGTGTATACCACACCGGTCCAGTAGTCAACGCTGTAATCGCGGATGGTGGTGGATACGGCTTTTTGCAGGGCGAAGGCAGGGAGTGCCGGAACCTCTGCGGGAAGGTAATCGTTGGAGGTACCTTCACCTCTGATAGCGGCAATGGGTAGAATGAGATCACCGAGTTTGTTCCGCTTTTTCAGGCCGCCGCATTTTCCGAGAAATAAAACAGCCTTGGGTTCAATAGCGGTCAGCAGGTCCATAACGGTAGCTGCTGTGGGGCTGCCCATACCAAAGTTGATGATGGTAATGTTGTCGGCAGTGGCACATTGCATGGGGCGCCCCAGGCCAACGACGGGTACCTTGTTCCATTCAGCAAACATGGTTACGTAATTGCTGAAGTTGGTAAGCAGGATATACTTGCCAAAATTTTCCAGGTTCTCGCCCGTGTAGCGGGGGAGCCAGTTTTCTACTATGTCTTGTTTTGTCTTCATCTGTCTGATAGGCGGTGTACAGACC
>JAGODE010000141.1 GCA_017998385.1 Chitinophagaceae bacterium
ACTATACTGGTGGTAATCGTAAGCTGGTTCAAAGCGCCCAGTCTCCGGAAGTTTGAATACTGATTTTGGGCAAAACACGGCAACTGCAGCCAGGTAATTGTATGATACAATAGTTGAAAGCATTTCGTAACTTACCGCCAGTAGCGAAAAAAACAGACTATGCACCGCCGTCAATTTCTCCGCCTTTCGGCTCTGACTGCAGGAGCTATCCCGCTGGCCCGGCACTATGCTTTTGCCCAACCCCTGCAGCAACCGTGGAATATCCGGATGCTGCGCCGCAATGTGGGCATCTTTACAGAAAAAGGCGGAACCATTGCTTTTTTACTTTCAAAAGAAGGCAGTATTGTGGTGGATACACAGTTTCCTGAACAGGCGGCACATTTGCTGGGAGCATTTAAAGAACGGGGCGGCTCCTCAATTGACCTGCTCATCAACACTCACCATCATGCTGATCATACAAGCGGCAACCTTACACTAAAAGGAATAAGCAAACATTTACTGGCTCACACCAACTCAAAATTAAATCAGGAAAAGCAGGCCAAAGCCCGCAATACTGAAAATGCCCAGTGGTACCCCGATCAGACCTTTTCTGACAAATGGTGCCAGGATATTGGTAAGGAATCTATCTGCCTGCATTATTTTGGCCCCGCCCATACCAATGGCGACAGCCTGGTACATTTCGAAAAAGCGAATGTGGTGCATATGGGCGACCTGCTCTTTAACCGCATTTATCCCAATGTAGATAAGGCTTCCGGCGCTTCTATACAGAACTGGATGCTGGTGCTTGACCGGGCTTATAATGTGTTTAATAAAAAATCCATTTTCGTGTGTGGCCACGGCCAGGAAGCCGATGCTGTAACTGCAGACCGCGAGTTTTTACGGGAAATGAAATTTTTCTTTGAGAACCTGCTTGACTTTGTCAACAGACAGATCAAAGCCGGAAAAACCCGCGATGAGATTACTGCATTTACTGAAATACCCGGTATGGAAGCCTGGAAAGACAAAAATGGATTTGCCCGCGTAAATCTGGCAGCTGCTTATGATGAACTAACTATGCAGGGATAATGCCTGCTGAAATTATTTACCTTTCTCCGCTTCCAGCAATCCCTCCAGTACATAATAAGTTATCGGGCAGAAGCTGACATTTTTCATAGTCAGCTGCGGCCGCTTAAACAGTACATCCTCATCTACATAAGGGAAACGCTGACAATCGGATGGCCTTTCTTCATAAATGCTGCAGTAATTATCTGCTCCCAGAAACGGGCAGGGGCTGGAACGGACTACAAAATCACCCTCTTCATCGACACGCAGGTAGGTTTCAATAAAAACGCTTTCTTTCATCCGCAGGTGGCGGGATATCCTTTTGATATCGGGTGTTTTAAAGCGGGGTGAATAGTTTTTGCAGCAATTGGCACAGGAGAGACAGTCTACACGGTTGTAAGCTTCTTCGCTCAATTCCGGAAGTTGTTTCAAAATCTTGTTTTTATCCGGACGTTTCAGCAGTTGCTGATAGAGCTTTCGCCGGTCGGCCGATTTCTTTTCCCAGTTTTTGAGCACATCATCTCTCATGGCCTGCAAAATACAGCGTTCCCCTTTAAGAAAAGGCAGCCTGATGAGCCGGAATGATTTCCACCCACTCCTGCCCTGTTTTCCACAGTTAACGGAGGTTCGTTTTTTCTGCTGATACTCCCGTAACTTTGCAGCGCTTCACAAAAAGGTTGCAGGCCCAAACCGGGTTTAATAACCCGGCAAACAGGTCTTCCGCCTATCATTATCAATTGATACTCTTTTAGATATGAATATTTTTGAACAGCAATCCAACGAATTCTTATCCCGTCACATCGGACCCAATGAACACGAAACCCGCCAGATGCTCCAGACAATCGGAGAAAGCAGCCTGGATGCGTTAATCGATAAAACAGTACCTGCTGGTATACGGAAAGATGCGGCACTGCAACTGCCGCCCGCTATGAGCGAGCATGAATACCTGCTGCATATAAAAGAGATCAGCCTGCGCAATAAAGTATATGCCAGTTATATTGGTCAGGGCTATTACGACACTATTACTCCTTCAGTAATACTGCGTAATATTTTTGAAAACCCAGGCTGGTATACGCAGTATACGCCTTACCAGGCAGAAATCTCCCAGGGCCGGCTTGAGAGCCTGCTCAACTTTCAGACCATGGTAAGCGATCTTACCGGTCTGCCAATTGCCAATGCGTCTCTGCTCGACGAAGGCACTGCCGCCGCAGAAGCAATGGCCATGTTTTTTAACCTGCTCAACAAACAGGATCATATTGAACGGCCCCGTTTCTTTATAGATCGCCATATCTTCCCCCAGACACGCGATGTACTGCTGACCCGTGCCACTCCGATTGGCATTGAGCTGGTAGAAGGCGATTTCAAAACCGCACAACTGGACAATAGCTTCTTTGGCGCCATTGTACAATATCCCAACGATAAAGGCGCTATCGAAGATTATCGTGCTTTTATAGATCAGGCCCATGCAGCCGGAGCCTATGTAGTAATGGCCACCGACCTGCTGGCACTTACCTTACTCACTCCTCCCGGCGAGTTGGGTGCTGATGTAGCTATCGGATCTGCCCAACGTTTTGGTGTACCGCTGGGATATGGAGGTCCGCACGCAGCCTTTTTTTCGGCCAAAGACGATTTCAAGCGCAGCATACCAGGACGCATAATTGGCGTAAGTATCGATGCGCACGGCAATCGCGCTCTTCGTATGGCATTGCAGACCCGCGAACAGCATATCAAACGTGAAAAAGCAACTTCAAATATCTGTACAGCCCAGGCACTACTGGCCAATATGGCGGCCATGTACGCTGTCTATCATGGCCCGGATGGATTGAAAACCATTGCTACCCGCATAGCGACCCTGACCCAAACTGTAGCAGAAGCTATTAAAGAGCGCGGATTTGAACTGGAGTCTGAGCATTTCTTTGATACCATTGTTGTAAAAACCAACGACGCGGCCCCTTTCCGCGCCAAAGCAGAACGTCAGCATATTAACCTGCGTTATTTCGACAATCAGCATATTGGCATCTCTATTGATGAAACCACAAGCCCTGCCGAGCTATTTGACCTGATCAACTGTTTCGAAAACGACACTGATCCGGTTGCTTTTGATATTCACCAGGACGATGAATTGCATCACCTGCCTGCATCATTGCTGCGTACGAGTGCCTATCTGACTCATCCTGTATTCAACTCCCACCACAGCGAAAGCCAGATGATGCGTTATATCAAATCACTGGAAAATAAAGATCTTTCGCTGAATACATCTATGATCTCCCTGGGCAGCTGTACCATGAAACTGAATGCTGCGAGTGAAATGATGCCGCTGAGCTGGGCTCACTGGAGCAAGATTCATCCTTTTGCACCGACGAACCAGACAGAAGGGTATAAATATATTGTAGACTCACTGAGCGCTTATCTCTGCGAGATCACTGCATTTGATGCCTGCAGCCTGCAACCCAATAGTGGCGCACAGGGCGAGTATGCCGGCTTGCTGACTATCAGAAGTTATCATGAAAGCCGCGGCGAACATCACCGTAATGTGATGCTGATACCCATTTCTGCTCACGGTACAAACCCTGCTTCTGCAGTAATGGCCGGTATGAAAGTAGTGGTAGTGAAAGCTCTTGAGAGCGGCTATATTGATGTGGATGATCTGCGTGCCAAGGCCGCTCAGCATGCAGATAACCTGGCCGGTATCATGATCACCTACCCCAGTACCTACGGTGTATATGAAGAAACAGTGAAAGAGATTACCGACATCGTACATGCGCACGGTGGTCAGGTGTATATGGACGGTGCCAATATGAATGCCCAGGTAGGTCTTACCGCGCCGGGACTTATTGGTGCTGACGTATGCCACCTCAACCTGCATAAGACATTTGCCATCCCGCATGGTGGTGGTGGTCCCGGCATGGGCCCGATTTGTGTGAAATCGCACCTGGCTCCTTTCCTGCCTGGTCATGTATCACTCAACTCCGGCTCACATAATGCTGTTTCTGCCGCACCCTTTGGCAGTGCCAGCATCCTGCTGATTTCCTATGGCTATATCCGCATGCTGGGTGCACAGGGTGTGAAAGCTGCTACCGAATATGCTATTCTGAATGCGAACTATATGCGGGCGCGCCTGGCCGATTCTTTTGACATTCTTTATACTAATCATAGCGGGCAGTGTGCGCATGAGTTTATTGTGGACCTGCGTCCTTTCAAAAAAACAGCTGAGGTAGAGGCAGAGGATGTGGCCAAACGACTCATGGATTATGGGTTCCATGCTCCTACCATGAGTTTTCCTGTGCCGGGGACCATTATGATTGAACCTACCGAAAGCGAGGATAAAGCCGAACTGGATCGTTTTTGTGATGCCTTGCTGTCTATCCGTGCCGAAATCCGTGCAATAGAAGAAGGGTCGAGCGACAAAAAGAATAACCCGCTCAAAAATGCGCCACATACACAATTGAAAGTGTGTGGTACAGAATGGGCCAATCCCTATACACGCGAGCAGGCTGCATTCCCGCTCCCCTATGTGTCACTCAACAAATTCTGGCCTTCTGTAGCCCGTGTAAACAACACGCATGGCGACCGCCACCTGATCTGCACCTGCGAACCGGTGGAGAGCTATATGGAAGCCACTGTATAAGGTAAAGGGCGTAAGGTAGAAGGCAAAGGGTTTTCCCTGTATTTTCTACCTTACACTTTTCTACCTTTCACCTTCCCTAAATTTTCCTTCAAAAAGTTAAATAGTACTCATAAAAATTACTATTTTAACCACCCTATGAGGTCCCTGTCCAATTTCCTTTCTTACCGCCTGCCCGAATCACGTGTCGCCCACCAGGCTGCCACCACCTACCGGGGTTACCTTACGTTTTTGCACAAGGTGCGTCGTATTGGCCTGTTGAAGGAAATGAGTGTGCATGAAAAGAATAAGCTGGCCATCTTCAACTATCTCAACTTTTTTCAGCTCTGCACAGGATTACTACTGCCACTTATTGGTTTTCTCTATGTAGGTAATATACCGTTGATGGCCTGGACCATGGCCATGCTACCGGCACTGGTAAGCGGCGTGGTGCTTTTGCTGAATGCCAACAAGCAATATACACTGGCCCTGCTGGTATATTTCATACTCTATCCATTTTGCACCTGCCTGGCTTACATCAATGGCATAAACCTGGGTGTAGAACTTTCTTTTGTTCTTTACGGCATCCTGTCTGTTTTTTTTATACAGGAACGATCCTATATGCTGTTCTCCATTGGTTTTTCGATGATCAGCTATTTTGTGCTGGCGGTAATGCTTAAACGTTACCCCTTTCACCTGGAGCAGGTAAATTTTATTCTCTACCTGATCAACCAGGCGCTGGCCATTGTATACATATTTTATGGTTTGTATCTGGTAAAAACGGAGAACAGCAACTTTAACCTTACGTTGCAGCACGCCAATCAGGAAATGCAGAAGCAATCGAGCCAGTTGCAGCAACAGGCGCAGCAATTGCAGGAACTCAATTCACTAAAGAGTAAATTATTCTCTGTCATTTCCCATGACCTGAAGGCGCCAATGTATGCGCTTAGAAACCTGTTTGAGAACATTCAATCGCAGGATTTACCCGGCAGCGAAATAAAGGAGCTTGTTCCGGATATTAAGAAAGATCTGAACCATACGATAGGGCTTATGGAAAATCTGCTGCAATGGGCCAAAACACAGATGCAGGCCGAGTCTGCAATGCCGGCTGCATTTTCGTGCACGCGACTGATCAGCCAGGTTATTGGTACGTTGACAATGCAGGCAGAAGCAAAAAACATTCTTATCAGAACAGATGCTGACCCTGCTTTTCATGCATGGGGAGATCCGGACATGATACAATTGGTATTAAGAAATCTTATTTCAAATGCGATCAAATTCACCACACCGGGTGGTACGGTCTACCTGGGGGTAAACAGCTTTTCTGATCACCTTGAGTTTTTTGTAAAAGATTCGGGTAAGGGAATTTCTCCCGAAGAACTGGAGCAGATAAAAGCAGGCGTATTCTATACTTCTGCGGGTACTGCGCAGGAGCAGGGCACGGGGCTGGGGCTTTTATTGTGCAGGGAGTTTTTGGCAAGAAACAACAGCCAGTTACGTATTGAAACTGCCGTAAATGTCGGCAGTACTTTCTCCTTTACTTTATTGAGGGCGGAATAAAAGACACTTAAACCCTACATCTTACAATCACCCAGGGCCACACAAACAATATTCCTCCCAGCATCAGCAGCGGCCAACCGGCCTCTGCCTGAATAATTTTTTCAACCACACCGCAACTACTCAGCAACAGCAAATTGGAAAAAAGAGGAATATGAATAATCGCCATTTCATGAAGCATTTACTATTCCTTTTCAAGCATCGTACCGGTAATAGCAAGTTCTTTGTTAATCGCGGAATTCCTGACTGATCATCAAACCATAGAAGCCTCCATCCATGACGCCGATACCAAGTCTTCCAAAATCCGGGCTCAGGATATTGGCACGGTGCCCGGGTGAGTTCATCAGATTTTGATGGGCTATTTCGAGTGTCTGAGCCAGCGCCAGATTTTCTCCGGCTGCAGAAAAGCGTATACCGGCGGCCTTCATGCGATCGAAGGGACCTTTGTTATCCGGATTTTTGTGGGCAAAATAGCCGCGTATAAACATATCCTGAGAATGCGCCCGGGCTACGGTAGTCAGTTCAGGATCGGCTGCCAGTGGCTTCAGGCCATGTTCAACTCTTTCCTTATTCACCATTTTCAGCATGGCTTCTTCAAGTAAATGGCGCGGGCGCGCTCCTGTATAAGTAAAGCGTAATGAAACAAATTCGTTGGACGCCGGCTCTACCGTAAGACTGTTCATAGTCTGGCGAACGGCTTGATCAAAAACCGGAGCCAGCTTTTTATTGGCCCATTCGCTTTGCATAGCCAGTGGCCCTGCCAGACGGCTGATGCGTGCCTCTTCGGTAATGCTGTCTTTTAACGGTAGTGATAACAGCAAGGCCGATAATACTACTGTACAAATCCATCCGGTGATGGCGCCAGGCACCAGGCCCAAAAAACGATTTACCACTGACTCGTGTAAGGACTGGGGTAATGCCCTTTTGATAAGCATTCCCAACCAGCCGAGTAAAAGCCGGGAAAAAAACAGGGTTAGCAAAAATGCGAGCGGCAATTGCCAGGCTCCAAGCCTGGGGAAAACGCGCCCCAGCGGTCCTGACAGGTCCGTGTAGAGCAGATAAGCCAGTATAAAACTTACAAGCCAGACGACCAGGTCGACCGAGGTAGCCACAAAACCACGCCTCCAGCCGCTCCACAGGGCCAGCAATACCACAACAACCAGTACAAAATCGATCCAGTTCATAGGCTTTATATAATCTCTGCATGCACAAATAGTATGCCTTACAGAATATCTATCCTTTTGTATCTTTTAGTTCTCCTTTTTGAGAATCACTTTTGACTGAGAAAAATTATACGCTATGTCCAGCATTGCCAGCAACTCATCCCATTGACCGCTCTGCAGACGGGCCGCTTTATATATTTTCCGGGCATCAATAATTAGTTTGTTATCTGTGACCAGAGCTGTGCTTATAAAAGTAGCCGCTTCATTATCAACAGATTTGTTGAGGTTCTCCAGGCCTTTCACTGTATAACCTGCGGGTATTTCCATTTCAATATGCCAAAGCAATTTTCTCGGGTAGCGCATATCGATGGGTGCGGATCTTTTTCTTTCTTCTTTGAGTATACGTGTTTGCTGGCCCAGCATTGCGGGCAATGAAATTATAAGATCTTCGCCTGCACGGGCAACCATCTCGCTCAAGGTAAAATCTTCTGAATAGCGGATAAACTTTTTACGGAAGTTTCTGCCATCCTGTTGCAGCCGGAAGTTGTCGTACTTCTCTACCTTCATTCCGTATTCACTTTCTGCAAGGCCTTTCATCATTTTAGGCTTATCTTCTTTCCATTCTTTTTTGGCCTTCATAAACTCTTCTGTTGCTTTTGCCTGCTCTTTATCAGACATTCCTTCCCACATTGAGCTCCCGTCGTAATTGCGGTAATCACTTTCCATAAACGGCGTAAGCGCCACCACATCGTCAATCAGGTCGTCTTTCACCAGGCCTTTAGCCTCCACAGTTTTACCGATTACCACATGTTCATTTCCACCTGTTAAGCGCGCGGTAATCTGAGTAGCCACTATATTCATAGCTGTGTCGCTGACAGGTATCATATCGGCAGCAGCGGTGCTGGCATCTTTGTAATTGAAGCGTACACATGCATTGCCTGCCATGTAAGAAGGCACTTCTTCCGGATTCAGGTGCTCATAGGGATTGCAGTAATATTTTCCATTTAATCTTACGGCCCAGGTAATCTCCTGAGTAAAGGCCACCTTACTCAATTCTGTACGCATATTGGAGGCGGAGACAATAATATCATGATTGATCCTCTTACGGGCCAGCAGACCCGAAAATATTTTTGCGAATGCATAATCACTCCAGTTTCTGTACAGGGTTATACTGCGGATATAGTAGTAGGCTTTTCGTGCATAATCTTCGTCGGCAGATTCCGTCACTCCTTTTTTCTTTAACTCTTTATAAATCCCATCTACTGTTTTATCAATAGAAGTACTGAGTCCTGCTGTATAGTCTCCGGTGTTTTCGAGTTTTGATGAGTTGGACCAGAAAGTGCGTACTTTTTCGGAGAGATCTTCAGGTGTCAGATCTTTACGCATATCATTCTCGTCCTTAAACCACACAAAAGCTTTTCCGGAATTGCGCGCATATGTTACCTGAAATTTCACTGAAGGCTTTTCCACAAACTCGTTTACATAGCGGGTATCATCCATTTTATCTCGGTTATCATCTACCCAGCGGTATATACGCTTTCCCTTTTCTGATGAAACCGAAAACTCAGGAGCGCCTTTCATGCTTTTATAACCAATGTTATATTTTTCGTCCTGAGCCACTACTTCGATTATCTGACGTACCACAGGCATCTCGCGGTTACACACGTAATACACGGGAGAAAACTCTTTATAACTCGGATTACTGCTATACTCCTGCGAGTTGAAATTGCGGAACTCATACTCAATAATATCACCTTCTTCCAGGTCGGGAATAGCCAATTTGAAATAAACAGGGCGATAATAGGAACTGAACCGGGCTTCTGTATAACTGCGAAACGTGCCGGGTACAGTGCGTGCATCTTCAACCCGTACTGCATCGCTCATATCCACTTCCTGCAGAGAACCATCGCGTTTGATTACGCGGGCGGCAAAGGCATCACCTTCCATAGCAAGGCGGAAATAGAGTACAGAATACTGCTCCAGTGCAAACTTATCGCGCAGTAATATTTTGCGTCGCTCCGTTTCCTCTACCAGTATTTTGGTTTCGTTACTGGCATTGGCCCAGTATATTGACGAACCCAGTGTTACTGGTGCCAGAAAAATACCCAGGATGTTTCGTCCGATTCGTTTACCGGCACTCACTCCTTTCTTATCAAACTCAAACTGTGTTTTCTGACAGAGGATCACGGCGCTTTCTGTTGCCCAGCCAGTACTGGCGCTTGCAGCTGTAAAATCCGGATCATCTTTCAGTAACGGCCCGTCTTTAAGTCCTTTTTTAAGTACATCCAGTTGCCTGCTGTTGATCCGGTCCTGCGCATGCAGCTGAATAGCTACGACAACGGTAAACAGGAGAAAAAAGAGTTTATTCATAATAGTGCCGAATAAAGTGGTGGAGAGATAGTGCCGATAAATGTTAAGGTAGTTGAATAGCTATATTGTTACGATTGAATTCACGGATCTTAGCCACAAAATTTTTCCAGTTCTCAAATTCAGTAGTGAGAATAACAGGCGAATTAAGTACCATTGTTTTCTTTAACATGATGGTATTGCCACTAACCAGGTATTCTGCCTGCATTTTGTTGTTCTGAAAAGCTGCTTCAAATTTCTGTGGCAACGACTGTGCTTTGGCATTGGCAGGCAACCGGAGTTTGATCTCATCCCGCGCCATAAATACATTATCCAGATCATACGGGTTCTGGCGTTCTGCGTCGGGATTGACCCTCACAATGGTTGCTGGCACAAAGTCAATGCTGGTATAGCAGACCTTTTCAACCTGCGTTACCCGATTACTGAATTCGATATCTCCTTCTACTACCAGGGGAATATCTCTGTTCTTAAAATCAGATGTTTTTACATTGCTGGCATCCGCATTATTACTGCCCAGTTCTATCATGTCCTGGATAAATGCTTTACGTTTATCGGCAGGAATATTATTGTATACATTATGAAAATAGTTTTTGGCTTCACCGTCAAAAATCAGTTTCACATGTCCCACTATCTTATCTCCTTTCAGTTCCAGATCTGCGATCGTCTGCATAAGGTTTTCGTCCATCACAGGCGGGGGTACTTTCTCCACCTTATAGGTTTCACCATGCTGTACCAATGCCGATTTGCCCTGAATGCGATATGCATTTTTTCCAAGTGGGGCATATTTTTCTGTACCATCCAGGAAATAGGTCTGCCCTTTATGATACAAAACACAGATAGCATGATTATCTACACACATTGACTGTATTTCCTCACGGTCATAAGGGATTTCGCGGGTGCCAATCCAGGCAAAATGAGCATCGAAGCCTGCCAGTTTCAGCATTTCTGTAAGCAGGTTCGCCATTCCTTTGCAGTCGCCGTATTTATTCTTATATACGTCCTGCACGCTCTGGGGTACAAAACCTGCATAGCCCTCCTCAAATGCGATATAACGGATATTATCCTGCACCCAATAGTACATTGCCCGGATTTTCTCTTCATCTGATGATTTGCCGGCGGTAAGCTGGCTTACCAGTCCTTTTAAGGCGTCTGTATTATTTTCTGCTTTATTGTAGAGCAAATTATACCATGCATACATATCACGCAGTCCTTTGAAACCATTGTAGGTATCTTTATTAACAATAAAACTGCGTACGGTAATGACGAGATGAGGCAGATAAAACGGACGTCCCAGCGAGCTGGGTTCTTCTTTAACCGGTGTGAGATTGTCGGCAGTAAATGTATAAATAGTAAAATCTTTTTCCTTGCGTGTTTCTTTCCTGATCTTATATCCCGGCCCAAAGTTTTTCTCGGTAAGATCAAGTGTGAGCCAGTTAGGTACTTTAAACCGTATAATACGCTTGCTGACAGGAATACCGGAATGAAAGAATATACGTGTCAGGTACTTGGCATCAGTGTAGGTGTAGTCATACAAAAAACGGCTGCGCTGTCCGGATTCCTGCGCCTTAAAGCCATAATACATACCATAGTTATCATCAAGAAAAATACTTTCATCGGTCAGGTTTACACGCTCTGGCGGATATTTCTGGCTTTTGAAATTATTCTTATAGAATATCTGAAAGTCATAGTCATCGAGTTTCATGAAGTTGTTGTAAGGCAGCAGGTATCCCACAGGTACATTATTTTCCATAGATACCATATCAACTTTTCCGGTTTCTTTTGCCACAACTATGGGCGAACCGGCAATGCCTTTACCGGTCTTAAATTCAAACTCCTGCTCTACCAGGGCTGCCCCGAATTTTGCTTTTTTACTAAGCCGCTTTAACTGAGTAGCCTGGCTGGCACCTTCTCCGTCGGCAGTTTGTTGCTGAGCCAGTATCGGAACGGCTATAAGACACAGAAATACAATGAATAAGGAGAGTTTCTTCATTCGGTTCGTTTTGTCAGGTTAATTACAAACATATCAAAATACCGCATGGAGTTGAAGCCTGTAGCGGGTTTGAGCCTTTTCAAACGTGAAAAACAACTGATTGTTGTATGTATATGATTGGTTTACAACACATCGGCTTTCTGTCAAAATCAGCTATAGTCGCGGTATGCTGCACAATTGGTATCTTTACCGCGTTCTTTCCTGCCGATTAATTGCTTTGCCCGATGAAATGAATGCAATGCAATAATTTATGAAAACACGTATCGATCACTTCATCCACCGGTCTTATAAGCTTATTACTGCTTCTATGAACG
>JAGODE010000409.1 GCA_017998385.1 Chitinophagaceae bacterium
CTATACGGGGAGGTCATGGGTAATGCTTTGAGTGTAATGATGGGTTAGCAGATGCGGATGATCCAGGCAATGACGGCGGCGAGTTTCAGACCCATGATCAGGGCTACAGCCAGTATCAGTTTCCAGTCCATGGAAAGATGTTTCCCGGCGGTGCGATGAGATCTGCTGCCGGTTGAAAAGCCATTTTTAAAAAAAGACATCGTTGGTTTCATGTTTCTCCTCATTATTTAGGAGCACAAAATAACGGCGTGCTAATCGCGAAGGCTTGAACAAAACGGCTACCGGCTTGAATAAACTGGCTATTTTTTACGATGATCCCCGGCTATTGCTCCTTGAAAAAGGCGAAGTGAAAAAGTGATTTCTGGCTGGCATAGGCGGAGGGCAGGCCTCCCAGCATTTGTAAAAAAGTGCGGGAGAAGTGGGCGGGATCAGAAAAACCTGCTTCATAGGCAGCCTCTTTGGCCGACCGGCCTTCTACAAAAGCCTGCGTGGCGGCCATGAGCCGTTGCCATAATACATATTGACGAAGGGGAGTACCGGTTTGCTCGCGAAACAGGTGCAGAAAGCGGTCTTCGGATAAGTGCACTTCCGCAGCCAGTACACTGGCCTGGATCTGCTGATGAATATTTTGTTCAATAAAATGAAGCGCCTTTTCGATACGGCTGTCGAGCGGAGGAGCAAAAGGAATCTCTCCCAGCAGGTGATGGAAGATGGCATTGCTGAGGCTAAAAAAACTGTCGCGGTTCAGAAACTCGTTATTGATCTGTTGCAGCGACTCCAGGATGGGGGCCACCTCGGTAGGCTTATAATACCTGACCGGTTCATGGTTCAGTACTTTCTGCTGCAATAGTTTTCCTGAACGGGCATCGGGTAGCAGGCAGGCGGTAAGTTGCCAGCCTGCAAAATCCTTTACAGCATGGGGTTCACCTGAATTAATAAGAACAGCTGCTGTCTTTTGCCAGCCGTCACGCTCTGTCCAGGCCGAAAAAGGAGACCCATCGAGTGAGCAGGTAAACTGCATAACGGCATGCTGATGCACATCGGCCACCAGGAATGGAGAGATAACCATCATGCGGCCGGAACTGAAATACATGGATGCTTTGGCGGGATGCATTCATTTGCCTGTTGTGCTGTAAATGTATTGTTATTAACAGTGCAAAGCAAGCCGGGAATTGTATACATCAAACCCTTCAAAGTGTACCGGCCCCGCTGCCAGGGCGAATTAGCTTTGCAGTATCAAATCATTCAACAATTAAAAAAAACAAACAATGGAAACTAAACAATGCGCCTGTGGCACAACCGCTCAAAACAATACGATCTGCAACTGCGGCGACAACTGTCCCGGTAGTACCTGCACCTGTGGCTGCGCCTGTGCTGCCTGAGTCATTCGGGGCACACCGTAAATGTGCCCCTTTTCTAATCAACTAAACAACTGTTATGTCGCTTTATACATTTGCAACAAAAGATGAGCTTCCGCTTTTAAAACCCATTGCCGGACTGCATATTGAAGAGTGTACGGATATTACCCTGCTTTCAAAGCTGGGAGAAGTGCCCGAATCGGAGGTTTTACGCCGGCTGGCCAACGACAACCTGGCTTACGTAGCCTTTATAAATGGAGAATCTGCTGCTTTTGGCTGGATGGCAAGGGGTCGCGCGCGGCTGGGCGAGTTGAATCATACTTTTATTTTACCGCTGTATAACCGGTATCTCTGGAATTTCCGAACCATGCTGCCATTCCGTGGCTTAGGTATTTATCCCGCGTTGTTACAGTTTATGATAAATGCGGAATGGGATAAAGCGGAGCGCTTCTGGATCATTCATGCGCCGGAAAACCGGTCATCACTTAACGGTATTCGTAAGTCAGGTTTTCAGTATGTAGGTAAATTGTATGCAACACAATCCGGCACGCTTGGCTTTGAAGCCAGCATGCTGCCTGCTGATATCAGCGAAGCTGCCGAAGCCATGGGTTTTATTCCCACCACTCAGCCTACAGCCAGTTGCTGGAATTGCAGCAGCCCTTATTTAAATAAAAAGAATCCCTCCTGCTGCTGCAGCGACAAAGGCGAGGCCTGCCAGGTTGTTTAATAATCAAAAAAATCATTTTTTTATGTTTACACTTATTGCATCCATGCTGAGCTCGTCTGCCGATACCGCCAGAGAGACAGCCGTATTTAATAATTCAGATGCTGAGTCAGCCTCCAGGGCTCATTTTTTGACCGGTGCCGATGTTGTGGGCAACAGTAATCGCCTGTATACAGACTGGCTGTTTAATACCTGTCTGGTAATTTGTGCAGAGGTATCGTTAAGCGATAATCAGGCTAATTAATTGCCGGTAAAACCGGCAGCCTGAATTACTGCTGTCTGGTCATTTTATGACGGAAAATATAACTGCACAGTTTGTGTTGAATAAACCTTTGATCAAGGGGGAGGGTTTATAGAATAGAAATAAAAGGTGAAAACACCCTAAAAAAAAGGTTTTTTATAGTTGTGGAGAGTGCAGCAACTTACTAATTTACTATCCTGCCCAGCTCTGTGAAAGAATAAGGATAACGCCTTGTGAAAGCCATAAATCTTCCTGTTATGGCTGAATTGATGCGAAATAAGTTATTCGCCTGTCTGAAAATGCCAGCACCATCTCTCAGGGAGGTTATGTGCTGCTGCGTACCAGTCCGTTATTGGTATGGCCATTCGCCTCCCCGGCGATTGAAGTGTAACACTGCTTCCTGTTTCCTTTTTCTTATTTACCAAACCTTATCATCATGAAAAATTATCTACTGAAGCTGCTGAGCGTTGGCCTGTTTGCTATTGTACTGCTTTTTGCTTCGCCTCAGACACTGTCGGCCTCCATTAGTCATACTGCCACCAAAAATTGCCTGAGCACACCCTGCACCGTTAGCGGCACAGGAAGTTTTGCAGCTACTTCGCGTCTGGTCAGGTGGTCCGCTACCTATAATGGTTCTGGCGGACAGGGTAATGATTTTTACCTTTCTTCAAATGCACCCAATATGGCAGATATTGCCATTAGTACATCTCTGGTATCGGGATTTAATTCCGGGACATTTTTACTGCCGGCTACTGGCAGTTATTTTATTTCCATCAATACAGCCCTCATGGGTCCGGGTTCTTATACCATTGAATATAACCTGGAGCCCGACTGCGTGGTTACACCGCCTACGTTCAATT
>JAGODE010000410.1 GCA_017998385.1 Chitinophagaceae bacterium
CACCCGCTCATGCCCGACTGGCCCGCTGAGATACTGAGTACGGTTCGCTTTGAGGAAAAAGCGGGTATTACAACCATCCAGATGACCTCATACCCGATTAAGGCCAGCGATCGCGAACTGGAAATATTTAAAAAAGGGAAGCCATCTGTACATGCCGGCACAGAAGGTACCATGCGTCAGCTGGAAGCTTATCTGCATACACTACAACAATCCTGAACCTTCAACCCAACCTTTAAAAATGAAAAAGCAAAAACTGATCTATCGTATTTCAACAACGCTGTTTACAGTTGGTATTGGTATGACCATTATCAGCAGCCTTTTCCCTTCGCCACAGGCGATGCATTTTTTTACCGGCATTCTTGACCTGCCAGCACATTTACTAACCTTTACTGCAATTGCGAAACTGCTGGGTCTGCTGGCGATACTTGTGCCTGTGGCTCATCCACGATTGCGTGAATGGGCTTATGCCGGCTTCGTATTCAACCTGGTTGGGGCCATTTACGTAATACTGGCTGCAGGCTCCTCCCCTGTTGACACTCTTTTTCCTGTTTTGTTATTAATTATCCTGAGCATTTCCTACGTTTACTATCACAAACACAATAAGGCCCTCCCGGCACTTCATTAAAAACTTTCTTATGCATGTACTACTCACCGTCCTGCTGCTTATTGCCGGCCTCCTGGTTTTAATCCTGCTGTTGGCATTAGTTGGAAAAAAAGAATATAGCCTGTCGCGCAGCATCAGTATCAACCGCCCTGTTGCCACGGTATATGAGTATATCCGTTTCCTTAAAAACCAGGACGAGTACAATGTATGGACAATGATGGATCCGCAAATGAAAAAAACATATACCGGTACCGATGGTCAGGTTGGTTTTATTTATGCCTGGGATGGGAATAAGCAGGCGGGTGCCGGCGAGCAAGAGGTTATAGCGCTTACTGCAAATGAGGAGGTAATGATTGATGTTCGTTTTAAACGCCCTTTTCCGGGTATCATTCATACCCCATTAAGAACAGAGAAAATTAACGATGATCAAACACAGGTTACCTGGAGCATGAATAGCCGTATGGCTTTCCCCCGAAATATCTTCCTGTATTTTATCAATATGGATAAAGTGCTCGGCAAAGAGTTGGAGAAAAGCCTGAGCAGATTGAAGACAAGAATGGAAAAATAATGTGCTAATGTGCTAATGGGTAAATGTGCCAATGATTAAACTAATTGAATGCTTGCTAGCCCTTTAGCCTTACTGAAATAATGATTAGAGATTAAATACGTTAAGAAGGTCAAGTCCATTAGCATATTGGCACATTTACCCATTAGCACATTGGTTCATTCGCCTATCGGCAACATTTACAAAATAAAAAACCCAGCATTAGCTGGGTTTTTTATTTCAGGATGCTTCCTTTATCAGTATTGTACTGCCGAAGTTGTCTGGCGTCCCTGTATACGGCCGCTCTTCATGAGGCCGTCGTACTGACGCATGAGCAGTTGTGTTTCTATTTGCTGCAGCGTATCCAGAATTACACCTACCATGATCAGCAGTGAAGTACCGCCGAAGAAAGTAGAGAAGCCCTGGCTTACACCCAGGCGTTCTGCGATACCAGGCAGGATACCTACCAGGGCCAACAGGATGGCGCCGGGGAAAGTGATTTTATCCATTACATTACCGATGAAATCGGCAGTGGGCTGACCGGGTTTTACACCTGGTATGAATCCATTGCTTTGTTTCAGGTTTTCGGCGATTGTTTTGGGATTAAAGATCAGGGCTGTGTAAAGGAATGTAAAACCGATTACCACCACTGAATAAATGAGCATATACCAGATATTCTTGTGGTCGGTAAACATGCGTAGCATTTCATTCGATGATCCGCCCAGTGTAAACAGGGTAGGCAGGAACATGATAGCCTGTGCAAAGATGATAGGCATTACACCAGCACTGTTCACTTTCAGTGGCAGGAACTGGCGGGCACCACCAAACTGGCGGTTACCTACTACCTGTTTTGCATAATTGACGGCTACTTTTCGTACCCCCTGGATCAGCATAATACATCCCAGGATAATAGCTATGAGGATAACGATTTCCAGAATGAATACCAGGATCAGACCATTGCGGGTTGATTTAGCAGTCAGTTCCTGCAGGAATGCCTGTGGCAGACGGGCCAGGATACCGATCATGATGATCAGTGAAGTACCGTTGCCGAGACCTTTGTCGGTGATTTTTTCACCCATCCACATCACAAACAGGGTACCTGCTGTGAGTACAATTACAGTTGAAAGCCAGAAGTAAGGCTCATAACCCGGCATGATGGCCTGACCGTGCATTTGACGCAGGTAGGTTACATAAGCAGATGCCTGCAGCAGGGTTACCACTACTGTAAGGTAACGTGTGTACTGGTTGATTTTTTTACGGCCGCTGTCACCCTCTTTGTTCATTTTCTGAAACTTGGGGACCAGTACGGTCATCAGTTGCATGAAGATAGAAGCAGAGATATAAGGCATGATACCCAACGCAAAGATGGAGGCCATATTGAAGGCGCCTCCGGCAAATGTGTTGATCAGATCGAGGATACCATTGCCCTGCACTTTATTTGCTTCGATGATCAGTGGGTTCATACCGGGCAGCACAATATGTGAGCCGATACGGTATACCACGATCATCACCAGTGTGAAAATGATCTTACTGCGCAGCTCTTCGATGCCCCAGATATTCTTAAGCGTTTGAATTAATTTCTTCACGGGAGTTAAAAAAATTTAAGAGCCCTTAAAACATAAAGGGACGCATGTTTTTCATGCGTCCGTGCAATTTAGTGAAAATTACTTTACTAGCTCAATAGAACCACCAGCGGCTTCGATGGCGGCTTTAGCTTTATCGCTGGCCGCATTCACTTTGAAGGTGAATTTGCCTTTGATCTCGCCATTGCCCAGGATCTTAACGCGGTCTGTCTGGCTGATCAGGTTATTGATATAGAGATTCTCAAGAGAAAACTCCGTGATACCATATTTTTCAGCAAACTGGTCAAACTGGCCCAGGTTGAACACTTTGTATTCTACACGGTGAATGTTGTTAAAGCCACGTTTGGGGATCCGGCGTTGAATAGGCATCTGGCCACCTTCGTGAGCCATTTTGCGTTTATAACCGGCACGGCTCTGACCACCTTTTGTACCTTTTGTAGATGTTCCAC
>JAGODE010000142.1 GCA_017998385.1 Chitinophagaceae bacterium
ATGCATGGCGGGCCTACAATTCTACCTTTTGCCTTCCACCCTTTACCTTTTCAGGTACTTCTCCAGCAATGCTTTTGTGCGTCGTATACCAGACGGCTCATCCTGGGTGAACCCTTCAAACTCCACACCTATATAGCCGGTAAATCCTGAGCTCAGGACGATTTCAGTAAGGCGTTCATAATCGATCAGTGGTTGCAGGCCGTTTTCATCGAAGTCGTATGATTTGGCACTTACCGCTTTTGCATAAGGCATCAGTTGTTGTACGCCCAGATAACGGTCGTAGGCTTCGGCACAGGGCTCCTGTGTAGTGCCCCAGGCGTGGGTGAGGCAAAAATTTCCAAAGTCGGGTAAGGTGCCCACTGTAGGCAATCCCACGCGTTGCATCACAGCTACCAGCCAGTTGGCATCCGATGATTCATTGCCATGATTTTCGACCAGTACATTCAGGCCCAGCGGACCTGCCAGTTGAGAGAGCCGTAGTAACGAATCTACAGAAGCGTCAAACTTTTGCTGACGTGTGCCTTCTCCATGCAGGTTCACACGCACATGCCGGCAGCCAAGGAAAGCAGCTGCATCGAGCCATTTCCGGTGACCATCAATAGCGCGGAGGCGAGCAGCTGTATCGGCACCCGCAAGCGGACCTTCATGGTCAATCATGAGCAAGTGGTTAATTACTCCGGCGTTGCTGCTGTTGCGAAGCAACTGTTGCAGGTAACCCTGACTGCGCAGACTATCAGCAGGCGTCAGGCTGCTATGCCCAAATAAGCCGCTTACATATTCCACGGCCTCAAATCCATAGACCTCCCGCGCTGTTTGCGGAAAATCGAGGTGATCCATCTGCCGGTTCTCGATAGCCCTGTGCAGCGACCATTCGGCCAGTGATAGACGTATTGAAGAGTGAGCTGTTACAGACTGGTACATATATATAAGAATAAGACAGGGCCAGCCCTCACTGACCCTGCGCCCAATTTACTCCCGTTGCCGGGACTATAGAACTGAAAAAGACAAAAACAGGTAAATTTTTTTTTGAAAATACGAAAATAGGGTTAATATTGTATACCAGTATGTACCAGTATATAAAACGGTACAACGGGAAAACCTCAACGTCATTCTGACCAAATCGATTGTTTATGCTAATCAAGAAATCATTTCTCAGGAGTATGTTTTTCTTCCTGGCGCTCCTGCAGGGCTTCCTGTCTTTTTCGCAAGGCCGACAGGTAACCGGTAAGGTTGCCGATGATCAGGGCAAAGGCCTGCCCGGTGCCACGGTGGCCGTTAAAGGCGCTGCCATAAGTGTAGCTGCTGATACGGATGGCCGCTTTTCCATTACAGTACCCGCCGGCGCCTCTGCACTGGTAGTAACTGCTGTGGGTTATGCAGAGCAGGAGGTGCAATTAAATGGCCGCACTACAGTAGATATCACTATGCAGACAGATGCCCGCTCGCTGGGCGATGTTGTGGTAGTGGGTTACGGAACCGTACGAAAGAAAGATGCCACCGGTGCCGTATCCAGCATTTCGGCCAAAGACTTCAGCCAGGGTGTGATCAACAATCCCCTGCAGCAGATACAGGGTAAGGTTGCCGGCCTCACCATCACACAGGCAGGCGGTGATCCCAATGCCAACCTTATCATCCGCCTGCGCGGCCAAACCTCCCTGAGTGGTGGTCAGACTCCGCTGGTGGTACTCGATGGTATTCCTCTCGATGACCCCAACCAGATATCAAGCATACCTCCCGGCGATGTAGCTTCTTATGATGTATTGAAAGATGTATCTGCTACTGCTATCTACGGTTCACGTGGTGCTAATGGTGTTATTATCATTAATACCAAAAAGGGTCAGGCCGGTCGCTCGCGTGTAGAATACAATGGATATGTATCTGCAGATAAACTGGCCAAAGATTTTAACCTGCTTACTGCCAACGAATGGCGTGCAATTGTACCTACGGTACCTGGCATTACTCCTGCTACTATTGCCGCGCTGGATAAGGGCGCCAATACAGACTGGCTGGGTGCCATCACCCGCACCGGCATTACCCATAGCCACAACCTGGCTGTATCCGGCGGCACTGGATCATTCAATTACCGCGCTTCGGTCAACTATATGGACCAGCAGGGTATTGTGGTCAACAGCGGTAAAGAGCAGCTCGGTCTTCGTTTTACTGCACAGCAAAAAGCGCTCAACAATAAACTGGATCTGCAGGTATCACTCTTCAACAACCAGAACCTGCGTAAGTATACCGACTATGCCATTTTTGCGTATGTAAATACAACACCGCCAACATACCCTGTGTATAATCCAGACGGCAGCTACTTTGCTTACTACGATTTTGAACAGCAGAACCCGGTAGCTCAGCAGATGATGCAGACCAACCAGGGTCGTGAAAACCTGACTCAGTTAATGGGTCGGGCCGATTATGAACTTATCAGCGGACTCAAAGTGGGAGTGCTGGGTTCTATTTCCCGTTACAACATTCAGACTGAGTTTTTCCGTCCCACACTGCCTGGTGTAAACAATGTGAACAGCGGCAACCAGTATGCGGGGAATGTGAATTCCAAAAAAGGTGATTTCCATATCAACTACAATAAAAATTTTGGTAAGCACAGTATAGGCGCAACTGGTGTATATGAATACAATGAGTTTACGGATTACAATTTCCGTGCTTCAGGCCAGGACTTCCTGCTCGAAGAGTCTGGTGTAAACAACCTGGGTGCCGGCAATCCTGCACTCAATCAGATTGCTTCTTATAAACAGCAATTCAAAATCATTTCTTTCCTGGGCCGGTTTGCCTACAACTATGACTCCCGCTACTATGCTACGGTGAGTTTCCGCCGCGATGGTTCATCAAAGTTTGGTGCCAACAACCGCTGGGGTAATTTCCCTTCGGCATCAGTGGCCTGGCGGATCAAAGGGGAGTCATTTATGGATGATGTGAGCTGGTTAAGTGATCTTAAACTGACTGCGGGTTATGGCGTGGTAGGTAACCAGGATGCCATCAATCCTTATAATACACTGCTGACCCTTGGTGGCGCCGGTCGTTACTATGACCCCAGCAGCAGCAATTACCTCTATCCACAGTCATATGCACCCAATCAGAATGCCAATCCTGATCTGAAATGGGAGGAGCGTCATGGTACAAACGTAGGCCTGAGCTTTGCTATTCTCAACAACCGCTTCAACGGTAGTGTGAATGTGTACAATGATAAAACCAAGAACCTGCTCTTCAACTACATTGTACCAGTGCCTCCATTCTTCTATAACTCCATTCTAGCCAATGTGGGTTCGCTTACCAACAAAGGAGTGGAAGTGCAACTGGGTGGTGAAATTTTGCAGACACGTGATTTCAGCTGGAATTTCGGTGGTCAGATCACGTTCAACAAAACACGAATCACCAGCCTCTCCGGTACTTACGATGGTACACCTATCTCTACCGACCAGGTACCCGTGGGCCAGGCTACCGGCCGTGGTTATGCCAACAACTATATTACCTTCCTGAAAGTGGGTTATGCCCCTTATGTATTCTACCTGCCTGAGTTTGCAGGTCTGGCACCAGCCAATGATCCTGCCACCAACAGCAACCAGTTGTATTATGCTGCTGATGGATCAAAGGTTGCTACAGTAAGTACAGCCCGCAGAAAATATACCGATCCCACTGCCAAATTCAACTACGGTTTCAATAGTTCCATGACCTATAAGAACTGGGGACTGAATTTCTTTCTGCGTGGTGTAGCCGGGCAAAAAGTGTTTAACAATTTCAACAACATTACCAGCAATTTCTCACGCCTGCCGGGCAACAACGTAACTAAAGATGCTCTTACCAACGGTATCCGCGGTTCGCAAACGGCATCAGATTACTGGCTCGAGGATGCTGGTTTCCTGCGCCTCGACAACATAACGCTGTCATACAATATTCCGAACGTAAAAGGACTTGAAAGCCTGCGTGTATATGCAACAGCTAATAACCTGTTTGTGATCACTTCGTATAAAGGACAGGATCCTGAGATTGCCACTGGCAACAGTGCGCAGTCATATATTGATGCAAACGTTTCGGGTCTTGGTTTCTACCCGCGCAGCCGCACATTCACGTTTGGTGTAAATGTGGCATTGAAATAATAATTGCTTGCTGTATCAACAAAAAGATTAGATATGAAAAAGAAGAATATCGTATATAAAATAACGCTGGCAGCGGGCCTTATGCTGGGTTTATCGGCCTGTACCAAGCTGGATCAGGAAGTTTATTCCGTGATCCCCAACCAGAATTTCTGGCGCACACCCGAGCAGATAGCTGCAGGTATTGCACCGGCCTATGCTTCACTGACGCAAATTCCGAGCGGCGAATTTCAAAACCTGCAGGAGCACTCTTCTGATGAAATGCTGGCTCCGGCCCGTGGTAACGACTGGCTGGGCGCCGGTCAGCACATCGAAATGTGGACGCATACCTGGACCGCGGAAACAGAAGCGGTGGTAAATACATGGCCCGATCTTTATTCAGGTATCGGCAAGATCAACTTTATCCTCAGCATCGTTAACAGCCTGAATCCTGCCCCGCCCAATCTGAACAATATCAATGCCGAGCTGAAAATACTGCGTGCATTGTATTATTACTGGGCACTTGATCTGTATGGGAATGTGCCATTGGTAACAGATTTTGCTACCAATCCCAATACGGTTACTAATACACCACGTGTACAGGTATTCAACTTTGTAGAAAAAGAAATCAAAGACAATATCAACCTGGTATCTGCTGATGTGAGTACGGCCACTTATGGTCGTGTTACCAAATGGATGGCGTTTTCAGTGCTGGCTAAACTGTATCTGAACGCACAAATCTACACAGGTACAGCACGCTGGTCAGAGGCCCGTGATATGTGCGACTCTGTGATCCTGTCTGGCAAGTACAGCCTGATGTCAAACTTTTACGACAACTTCTCACAAAATAATGAAGGCTCCAAAGAAAACATCTTTGTAGTGCCATTTGATAATGTAAACATTGGCGGTAACAACTACCAGGCTCAGACCCTGCACTATCAGAACAATATCAACTTTGGACTGAGCAGCGGTGCATGGAATGGCTACTGCAGCAACGCCGAGTTTTACAGCAATTATGATACGACTTCTGTATACACTGTAAGAGGTCAGAATACATACCGCACTTTCCTTGATCAGCGGAGTGGTCAGTACCTGATTGGTCAGCAGTTTGCAGAGCGCTACAGCTATCCTCCCAACTCAAATGTGCTGGTAGCAAGTACCAACGATGCACTGAAGATCAAGGATGCGCAAACTGGTCGTTTCCTCAGCTTCTATGCCAATATTAAGGAGGTAAATAATCCGACCGATACGTTCCGTCTGGCTGGTCTGCGTAATATCAAATATTTTCCCAATCCCGGTATTCTTACCAGCCAAAGCAACGATGTGCCCATCTTCCGCCTGGCAGATATTCTGCTGATGCGTGCTGAAGCATCTGTTCGCATGGGAGCGCTGAGTGCAACTGATCTTGGTTATGTGAATATGATCCGTGAGCGGGCCTATAGCGGCGATGCCAGCCACAACTGGGCGCTGGCCGATGTAACCCTCACCAACCTGCTGGCAGAACGTGCCCGCGAGCTGGCCTGGGAGAATCATCGCCGCCAGGATTGTATCCGTTTTGGTACGTTTGGTAATGCACGTGTACCTGCTAAAAATGCTGACCCCGGTCGCTACCTGGAGATCTTCCCGATACCCAGGGCAGAACATGCAGCCAATCCCAATCTGGTGCAGAATCCCGGCTATCCTGCTTTCTAACAGTTAGTTTGGTGATTATAAAAAAAGCAGGCGTGTATTTCGCCTGCTTTTTACATTTTTACATTGCATTGTTATATGAAAAGATTTTTTGCACTCATTAGCTCGCTCGGAGCAGTTGTGCTTCTTACGCGCTGCGGCTCACCTGCTGCCGCACCGGACGAAAACAGTAGCCTGTTTGAACAACTGGATGCAGCTGTTACCGGCATCAGCTTCGCCAATAATGTAAAAGACAGCAATGAATGTAATATTCTCAACTTCCGCAATTTCTACAATGGCGGCGGTGTGGCTATTGGCGACGTAAACAATGATGGACTGCCGGATATTTACTTCAGCTCAAACCAGGGCAGCAATAAACTTTATCTCAACCAGGGCAACTGGAAATTTATAGATGTGACAGATGAGGCGGGTGTACAGGGTATTAACCGCTGGCACACGGGCGTCAATATGGTTGACGTCAATGCAGATGGCTGGCTCGATATCTATGTCTGCAATAGTGGTGATGTATCGGGACAATTCAGGGAAAATGAATTGTACATCAATCAGCATAATGGAAAATTTGTTGAGTCGGCAGCTGCTTACGGCCTGGCCGATAAAGGCATTGGCACTCAGGCCGCCTTTTTTGATTATGACCTGGACGGTGACCTGGATTGTTTTATTCTCAACAATAGCTTTCGGCCGATAGAAAGTTTCGGGTATGACCGCAACATACGACATGTGCGAAGCGAAAGTGGCGGTCACCGTTTTTACCGGAATGACAATGGTGTATTTAAAGATATCAGCGCCACAGCTAATATTTATGGCAGCGAAATTGGATTTGGCCTGGGTGTCAGCGTAGGCGATGTAAATAACGATGGCTGGCCTGATATGTATGTGTCAAATGATTTTTTTGAAAAAGATTATCTCTATATCAATCAAAAGAACGGTAGTTTTAAAGAGGTGATAGCCGATGCCATGGGCCATACCAGCCTCGCCAGCATGGGCAGCGATATAATGGATATCAACAACGACGGCTGGCTCGATATTTTTACTACCGATATGCTACCCGAGGGCGATTACCGCCTTAAAACCACTACACGCTTTGATGACTACGACGTACAGCAGGCCAAACTGCGCAACGATTTTCATCATCAGGTGCAAAGCAATTGCCTGCAGCTAAACAATGGCGATGGCAGTTTTCGGGAAATAGCGAGCTATGCTGGTGTGGAAGCAACCGATTGGAGCTGGGGCGCACTCAGCTTCGACTTTGATAACGATGGCTGGAAAGACATTTTCGTATCCAATGGCATCAATAAAGATCTGACCGACCAGGATTTTCTTGATTTCTACAGCGCAGCCGATATGCGCAATAAAGCCATCGAAAAAGGATTCAGTTATCGCAGCTTCCTGGAAAAATTGAAATCAACACCCATTGCCAGCTATGCTTTCGTAAATCAGCATGATCTCACCTTTAAAAATAAAGCGGCAGAGATGGGTTTGGGTACGCCTTCATTCAGCAACGGAGCTGCTTATGCCGACCTCGATGGAGACGGTGACCTCGACCTGGTAGTGAATAATGTAAACATGCCTTCATTTATATACCGTAACCAGACTTCAGAGAAAAAGAAGAAACATTTTCTGAAAATAAAATTTGAAGGCGATAGCCTGAACCGTTTTGGCATCGGAAGCCGCGTGCAGGTATTTGCCGGAGGACAAATGCAAACGACCGAAAATATTTCCAGCAGAGGCTTTCAAAGTGCGGTAGAACCGTTTGTTTATTTTGGGCTGGATACAGTAAAGCGGGTTGACAGTATTCGCATAATCTGGCCACGGCATCAGTATCAGATCTTATATAATCTTACAGCTGACACAACAATTACCGTACATGTAAGTGAAGCAAAAAATAACTGGTTGTATCGGCAACCCGCGATAGCGCCCCTGTATCAGGTGCTGGACTCGTCGTGGATAGCCGGCAACAGACAGCATGAAGAAAATGATTTTACAGACTTTGACCGCGAACGCCTTATTCCTAAAATGATCTCGGCCGATGGTCCTCCATTAGCTACCGCCGATGTAAACGGCGATGGATTGATGGATTTGTTTATGGGGAACGGAGCCGGTTCGTCTGCCCGTATTTTTTTACAACAATCGAATGGCAGCCTGAAGCAACAGCCACAATTTGTATGGGATCAGGATAAACAAAGTGAGACAACGGGGGCGGCATTTTTTGATGCAGATGGCGATGGAGATATGGACCTGGTGGCGGTATCGGGTGGCAATGAACATGCGCCCGGCGCTCTGGAATTGCTGGCGCGGCTGTATATAAACGATGGCAAAGGAAACTTCAGCCGGGCATTTAATGGCTGGCCCCTTGTATCGCTCAACGCATCCTGCGTGGTGGCGGCCGATATGGATGGTGATGGTCTGACGGATATTTTTATTGGAGGGCGCAGTGTGGCGGGCTCTTATGGCCTGGCACCGGGGTCTGCATTGCTGCGTAACACCGGTAAAGGAGTATTTGTAAACGTAACAGCTTCTGTGGCACCTGAACTACAGCAACTGGGCATGGTTACATCTGCCGCCTGGGCGGTACTGGAAAAGGGAGAAGCCCCCCGGCTGGTAATCGCCGGCGACTGGATGCCGGTCACTCTTTTTCATTTTACTAAAGGAAAACTCAGTAAGGAAAAAGAGTTGGAAGAATCTGCCGGCTGGTGGAATTGTATTACAGTAGCGGATGTGGATGGTGACGGCCGCCAGGATTTGATTGCCGGTAATACAGGACTCAATGCCCGCATACAGGCAGATGCTGCGCATCCGGCCAGCTTGTATGTAGGTGATTTTGATAAAAACGGTCAGTCTGAATGTCTGCAGGTATATTACAAAAAAGACGGTAAGCCCTATCCCTTTAACCTGAAGGGCGATTTTGTAGCTCAGATGCCTTCATTCAAAAAGCGGGTTCTTTATTATACCAGTTATGCCGGCAAGGCCATTGAAGAATTACTGACTCCTGAAGAGCTGAAGCAGGCGCAGGTGCTGCGGGTACAGGAAAGCCGTTCCTGTATTTTTTATAATAAGGGAAAGAATAGTTTTGAGAAAATGGCGCTGCCGGTTGATGCGCAACTCAGCGCTATCTATGCAGTGATGGCAAAAGATATGAACGGAGATGGCCTGATCGATTTGCTGCTGGGCGGTAACCTGTTTGGCTTAAAACCCGAACAGGGCCGGCTTGATGCGAGCGAAGGTATATTGCTGCTGCAGGATAAGAAAAGATCGTTTCATGCGGTACCGGCGCAACTGTCAGGGCTGCGTATGGTGGGAGAGGTTCGTTCCCTGCAGGTGCTGCCACGCGTAAACGATACACTGATTGCAGCCGGCAGAAATCATGATGCATTGTTACTATTCCGAAAAAACTGATATGTACAGACTACTGGCAAAAAGGATTGGTATGATGAGTATGGCAGTACTGCTTTACGCATGCGGCCATGACGAAAAACCTTTGTTTGAATTGCTGAAAGCAGATCAGACGGGTATCAGCTTCAGCAATCAGCCGGCAGCAAACGACTCGCTGAATATTCTCGATTATCTCTATTATTATAATGGTGGCGGTGTGGCCGTGGGTGATATTAACAATGATGGCCTGACCGATATTTATTTTACAGCCAATCGCAAAGAGGCGAACCGGCTTTATCTGAATAAGGGAAATTTTGTTTTCGAAGATATAACCGCAAAATCAGGCACAGCCGGCCTGGCCGACTGGCATAGCGGCGCGACCATGGCCGATGTAAATGGCGATGGCTGGCTGGATATATATGTATGTGCGGTAAGCGGCAAGTTGGGATTGCAGGGGCGCAATCAGCTTTTTATTAATAACCGCAACGGAACATTTACCGATAGTGCTGCGGCTTATGGGCTGGACTTTACCGGCTTCAGTACACAGGCGGCTTTTTTTGATTATGACCGCGATGGCGACCTCGATTGTTATCTGCTCAACCAGTCGGCGCATTCCGTAGAGATGTATCGCGATACATCGCTGCGTCGCGTACCCGGCGGAGCGGCAGGTGATGTGCTGTTGCGTAATGAGGGTAACAGGTTTACAGATGTAACCCGTGAGGCGGGTATCTACAACAGTATCCTGGGTTACGGCCTCGGATTGGCTATTGCCGATTTTAACAACGATGGCTGGGATGATATTTATATAGGCAACGATTTTCATGAAAATGATTATTACTACCTCAACCAGGGCAATGGCACATTTAAAGAATCAGGTGGGGGGCATTTCGGTCATTACTCTCGTTTTAGTATGGGTAACGATGCGGCAGATGCCGACAATGACGGTCAGCTCGATATTGTTACTGCCGATATGCTGCCGTTTGAGGAAAAATTTCTGAAAACATACAGCGGCGGCGATGCACTGGATATTTACAAATACACAGTGGAACGCAACGGTTTTCAACCGCAGTTTTCGCGCAACAGTCTCCAGCGTAATATGGGTAATGGAGAATGGTTTGCAGAAACGGGACTGATGGCCGGCATCGCTGCTACTGACTGGAGCTGGAGCCCGCTCCTGGCCGATGTGGATAATGATGGCTATAAAGATCTTTTTGTATCAACCGGTATTGTAAAACGTCCGGTCGACCTGGATTATATGCGGTTTATCTCCGGAGCCTATGTGCAAAAGAACCTGGAGCAAACGCGAAACCTCGATGAAGCTGCACTTTCGCGAATGCCTGATGGCATCATGCACAACTTCATTTATCAGAATAAAGCCGATGGCACTTTTGCAGACAGGAGTAGCCAATGGGGGATGACAGATTTAAATTATTCAACAGGTGCTGCCTATGCCGATCTGGATAATGATGGGCAAATGGACCTTGTAGTAAATAACCTGCTGGCATCGGCAGGTATTTACCGTAATAACGGAACTGCCCGGCGCCACTATCTGCAGATTGGTTTTGAAGGGAATGCTCCCAATACTTTTGGCATAGGTGCCAAAGTATACCTGTTCAATCGGCACAAGCAGCAATACCAGCAATTAATGCTGACCCGGGGATTTCAATCGTCTGTAGCGCCGTTGCTGCATTTTGGGCTGGATACCGCCAGTGTTGCAGACAGCCTGTTGGTGATATGGCCCAACCAGCAGTGGCAGATGCTGTACAACGTATCAGCTAACCAGCGTTTGACACTGCATCAGAAAAATGCCAGGACAGGAATACTGCAGCAACCGGCAATGATGGGCAAATGGATGCAGGACCTGTCGCCGGTTATCGGAATCAACTGGCAGCATAAAGAAGATGTGTTTAATGATTTTAATGTACAGCGCCTTATTCCACACCAGTTGTCTGCAAGGGGTCCCGCGCTTGCAGTGGCCGATGTGAATGGCGATGGACAGGATGATTTTTATGCGGGTGGTGCAGCAGGGCAACCCGGCATTCTGGCCTTGCAGCAAACAGATGGGCGTTTTCGTATCAGCCCGCAGCCTGCACTGGCCGCAGACAGTGCTGCGGAAGATGTAGATGCATTGTTTTTTGACGCAGATGGAGATGGGGATATGGATCTGTATGTAGTAGCGGGGGGCAACGAATACAGGAGTAATCATCCGGGTTTACAGGACAGGCTATACCTCAATGATGGAAAAGGTGTTTTTGAAAAAGCTGTAAATGCACTTCCTGTTTTTGCTGTGAATAAATCATGTGTGGCTGCTGTTGATTTTGATAAAGATGGAGACACAGATCTGTTTGTAGGCGGACTGGCAGACCCTATGGCTTATGGTCAGCCGCAAAACAGTTACCTGCTTGTCAATGACGGACGTGGCCGTTTTGCACTTGCTGACAAAAAAACGGCCGATCTTGACCTGTTGGGTATTGTTACTTCAGCAGTATGGACCGATCTGGATGGAGACAGTTACCCCGAGTTGATTGTTGCGGGTGAATGGATGCCCGTTACAGTTTTTGCCAACCAGCAGGGACGGTTGCACAAAACAGATGCAGGATTGCCTGCAGGCTGGTGGCAGTCGCTGGCGCTGGCCGATCTGGATGGAGATGGTGATATGGATATCCTTGCTGGTAACTACGGACTTAATTCGAAGCTGCAGGCC
>JAGODE010000411.1 GCA_017998385.1 Chitinophagaceae bacterium
CCTATAAACTGGGCGTTAAAACACACAAAACCGTCAACGCCGTAAAGAGCTACTACGACAGCATCATCCGCTTTCTGATCTACGGTAATGTACTTAAGAATAATACCTACCCCCTCAGCGTATCTGCAGAACGCCTCAGCCAGGCTCTTCATATTGCCGATCATGCCAAAGAACTGAATGCCGATGCGGTGGCACATGGCAGTACAGGCGCAGGCAATGACCAGGTTCGTTTCGATATGATCTTTCATATTATGATACCCGGTGTGGAGATCATCACCCCTATCCGCGACCTGAAGCTGAGCCGTGAAGCAGAAATCGAATACCTGAAAGGCAAAAACGTGGACATGAATTTTGCCAAAGCCGCTTATTCCATCAATAAAGGACTCTGGGGTACCAGTGTGGGCGGACGCGAAACACTCTCCTCAAAAGGCATACTGCCTGAAGAAGCCTGGCCCACCCAGGTCACCAAAACCGGCAGCGAAGAAGTAACCCTGCATTTTGAAAAAGGTGAACTGCGCAAAGTGAATGGCCAGGACTTCATCCATCCCGCCGAAGCCATCCAGCACCTGCAGCAGATTGCCGGTCCTTATGGCCTGGGGCGCGACATTCACGTAGGTGATACCATCATTGGCATCAAGGGCCGCGTAGGCTTCGAAGCCGCAGCTCCAATGGTCATTCTTAAGGCACACCATGCACTCGAAAAACATGTGCTCACCAAATGGCAGCTCAACTGGAAAGATCAGCTGGCTCAGTTCTACGGCAACTGGTTGCATGAAGGCCAGATCCTGGATCCGGTAATGCGTGATATTGAAGCCTTCCTGGAAAGCAGCCAGCGAAATGTAACCGGCGATGTATTTGTACAACTGCAGCCCTATCGCTTCCAGATCATCGGCATCGAAAGCAAATTTGATCTTATGAACAGCAAGTTTGGTAAATACGGTGAAATGAATACAGGCTTCACCGGCGAAGATGTTCGCGGATTCAGCCGCATCTTCGGCAACCAAACCATGATGTATCACCTGGTGAAGACAGATAACGAATAACATGCTGATTTGAAGATGAAGGTAATGTGCTGATGTGCTAATGTGCCAATGAAATTATCAAATCGTGAATCATAAAGAAATGAGTACACTTAACAATATACGGGTGGGGATCATTGGTGGCGCCGGTTATACGGGTGGGGAACTAATACGTCTGCTGGTACAACACCCGCAGGCGAGTATCTCCTTTGTCCATAGCCGCAGTAACGCAGGCAAACCTGTTTCCACTATTCACCAGGACCTGCTCGGCGATACCGGTTTACATTTTACAGATTCACTCGAGGCCGATATCGATGTATTATTTTTTTGCCTGGGTCATGGCGAGTCGCGCAATTTTCTGACTGAACATACAATTGCTGCACATACCCGTATCATTGACCTGGCCAACGACTTCAGGCTGGCACCCCAATCCGGCATCGCCGGCCGGCAGTTTGTATATGGTCTGCCCGAACTCAACCGCGATGCCATCCGTACTGCACAGAATGTGGCTAACCCGGGTTGCTTTGCCACGGCACTCCAACTGGGATTACTGCCACTTGCAGAAGCAGGTTTACTGAGCGATATCTATACTACCGGTATTACCGGATCAACCGGAGCCGGCCAGTCACTCAGCACTACTTCGCATTTCAGCTGGCGTGCCAACAACATCCAGGCTTATAAAACACTTACCCATCAGCACCTGGGTGAGATTGGTCAGTCGCTCCTGCAACTGCAACCCAATACCGATATTGATATCAGCTTTGTGCCCTGGCGTGGCGATTTTACCCGTGGCATTTTTGTAAGTTCTACCATTCATTGCGATCTGAGCATTGAAGAACTCTATACTTTATTTACCAATTATTATAAAGATCACCCATTCACGAAAGTGAGCCGCGATGCCATTTTCCTGAAGCAGGTAGTGAATACGAATAAGGCAGTGGTGCAACTGGAAAAAGCCGGTGCAAAGCTGGTGGTTCATTCAGCGCTCGACAACCTGTTGAAAGGCGCCAGCGGCCAGGCAGTACAGAATATGAATTTGATGTTTGGGCTCAGCGAAGAAGCGGGCCTCAAGCTGAAAGCGGCCTATTTTTAAAAGGCAAAAGGTGCAGGGAGAAAGGAAAAAGGAATACACCAAGGTTGTATCTGGATAATAGACTAATTTTAGGAAGTGAAATGATCATGTGATGAGAGACTTCAGAAAATTAGCTGTATGGAAAAAAGCTCACGAGCAATACTTGTTTGTGAAGAGATCAATAGCTAAAAACTTTCCTCCTTCAGAACGCTTTGAATTAAGTTCGCAACTGCAAAGAGCATCGTTATCTGTTGTATTGAATATCGTAGAAGGATGTGGCCGGGCCTCTGACAAAGATTTCGCCCATTTCCTTGATAATGCTTTAGGCTCTGCCAATGAAGTTGATTACTGTTGTTTTGCCGCTTTTGAGTTAAACTATATTTCAGAAAATGATTACAAATCAATACATAAGTTTATTAATGAAACGAGGGCGATGCTTATTTCATTCATTCGCTTTCTAAGAAAAAACAATAACCCTCAACCCCCTTCCTTCAACCCCCAACCTTCTATAACATGAATTTATTCGACGTTTACCCAATCAACGAGATCACGATCGTTAAAGCCAAAGGCTCCTATGTGTGGGACGATAAAGGCGAGCAGTATCTGGATATGTATGGCGGCCATGCGGTGATCAGCATTGGCCATACCCACCCCCACTGGGTAAAACGTATCGAAGAGCAACTCGAAAAACTGGCTTTTTATTCCAACTCCGTTCGCATACCCATTCAGCAGCAATTGGCGCAGAAACTGGGCAAACTTTCAGGAAAAGAAGATTACCAGCTTTTCCTGTGCAATAGCGGAGCCGAAGCCAATGAAAATGCACTCAAGCTCGCTTCATTCCATACCGGCCGCAAAAAAGTAGTGGCATTCTCCAAATCCTTCCACGGCCGCACCTCACTCGCCGTAGCGGTGACCGACAATAAGAACTATGTGGCTCCCGTAAATGAAACCGATAATGTAATCTTTTTACCTTTCAACGACACCAAAGCGCTGAAAGCCTGCTTTGCCAGCGAGGGCAAAGAAATTGCCGCTGTAATCGTTGAAGGCATACAGGGTGTAGGTG
>JAGODE010000412.1 GCA_017998385.1 Chitinophagaceae bacterium
AAAGAAATATGTCGATGACCTCCGTCCCGAAAAAACCACCCCCACAGCACGTAAGGTTGATGGCGTATGGTTCAGCTTTTTGCCGGTAATGGACACGGACGAATTTGGTGATGAAGTGGTCATCACACTTAAGCTTCATCTGATCAATCATACCGAAGAAGCTTATCAGTTTGACTATCAGTTACACTTTTTCGGGCAAAAAGATTTTGAACTGCGCAATAGCATTCAGCCTTTTCATGATTTTTACCTGCATGATATTCCTTTTTCCGACCTGAATGACAGCCCCAGTTATCATATCGACTTCAGCCTGGTAAAGCAGGATAAAAAGAAGGCCACCCATTATGAGACTTCGCTGAAAATAAAACCCAAACAGTTTTTTGCGCGTATCGAAGAAATCAGGAAACAAAACCTGGCCACTTTTTCGTACAAGCTTTTTGATACCTATCCCAACAGAGCGGAGGAAGATACACTCGAGTTGGGCAGTCTTGCAGCGAAAGGGTTTAAAGTGTACGATGCCCGTGAAGCACGCCGGCATCTTGAGCCGGCCCGTAGTGTGGTAGACCTGCATATCGAAAAACTGAGCGACAACTGGGAGCATATGAGTAATCTCGAAATCCTGGGTATACAACTAAGCACCTTCGAAAAATTTTATGAACTGGCGGTCGCTCATCATTTACCCAAACTTACCATCATTCATGGAGTGGGTGAGGGGCGCCTGCGCGACGAGATCCACGAACTGCTGCGAATGAAAAAAGAAGTAAAGACCTACATCAACCAGTACGACCCGAGATATGGGTATGGAGCGACGGAGATATGGCTAAGATAACAATGTGCTAATGGGTTAATGTGCTAATGGATTAATGTGCTAATGGGTTAATGTGCCAATGTGCTAATTAGAAAACTGTCTTTAAAACAGAAATGTCGATAAATGAAAGGGATATAAAAACTGCTGGCGTAGCCGGCAGCTCACCGTACAATTCTAATTAAACAGGCTATATTAAATAGTTAAGGACTATGAATCTAAAACTCATTAGCACATTGCCACATTAGCACATTAACCTATTTTCCTACCTTTGCTCCGCTGCAGACCGGGTTATCGCGTCCCGAATTTTTCGGGAGGAGGAAAGTCCGGACAGCACAGAGCATTGTACCGGTGAAGAGCCGGGTGGCGGTTTCCGCCAACAGATAGTGCCACAGAAAATAACCGTCTCCTGTAGCAATACAGGCGATAAGGGTGAAAACGTGAGGTAAGAGCTCACGGCAGTAGCTGGTAACAGCTATTGCGGGTAAACCTTACATGCTGAAATGCCACGTATATCTCCGTTCGGTTCCGGTTGCAAAACCGGCCCGGGGTGAGTGACTCGCTCACTATTCTTCGGAATGCAGGGAAGGGTAGGCAGATTGATCCTGCAGGGTAACCTGCAGGACAGATAAATGATAGCCGCCTGGTGAAAACCGGGAACAGAATCCGGCTTACAGGTCTGCAGCCACTGATTTCATGATGCCGGCTGGTCAACTACTGACCACCGGCATCACCATTTATAGAGATGGGCCAGGTAACCACACAACTCCATTAGCCAGGCAATGCCCAGGTGTACCATCAATCCGCCATAGATAGAACGGGTTTGATAAGAAACCACACCAAGAATTAATCCACCGAAAAACGAACTGATACATTCTCCCAGTGGTTTGCCGAAATGAATAGAACAATAAAAACACGCCATGGGTAAAATAGCGTCACGTCCCAGCCAGCGGGCCATACCGATTACCAGGAAACCACGGAAGAAAAGTTCGATGGAAATAAAATCGGTTCCATACGAAAGCTCAAAAAATAATTTATATAACCATTGCGGTAAAGCACCTTCGGGCAGCGGCAGCACTTGTTTAAATTTGGGATAGGTAGCCTGAAAATCGGGCTGTGTTGATGCCAGTAACAGTAAAGGCACCATAATAAGCAGCATGATGGCATAGGGCTTCACCTTAAAGCCTTCCGTATGTAACCCCCATTTGTCTGCAGAACGCCCCATACCGATCCAGATCAGTACCAGTATTCCAAAAAGGGTGATCAGCCGCAACGGCCAGTAAAGAATGCGATTCCAGTAACTCCACCAGGCTGCATCCATATGAAAAGATACAGTCGTATCCATCCCCACCTTTACAGCAAAAAGCAGGGGTGCTGCCAGGATACACAACCAGGCATTCAGGGAGATGGCCTGCTGATCGCGTACTATTAACCGGTACAATAAAAAAGACGGCAGCCATGCCAGTGCATAAAGGCTGGCATACCCCACTACAGCCGATTGCGGAAAAGCAGCTATAAGCCGGTCTTCGAGGCCAAATGCATAATTGGCGGTTACCAGCAGGATCATCAGTATTACACAACTGATCAGCCAGGCCTTGTTTATTTCCTTGAAAAATAGCTTAATATAATTGACGATCTTTTTCATGAATACATGGCAAAATAATTTTTTTTAACGTGCCTTTAAACTTTCGTTTTAACGACGGTTCCAAGATAACGTTATTAACTCCCTTAACCCTAAAAGTATAGCCATGAAACTTTTTTCAATGCAGACATCCATTCGCCTGATAGCAATCGGTATGTTAAGTACAGCAGTTCTTTTCTCCTGTAAAAAAGAAAACAAACAGGACACTGCTACTATTACTGAAAACGATGCCACCATGTATTCTGCAGACGCCATGGAAACAGATGCCAGTTATGACGATATCCAGGATCTTTCCATGACAGCTGCCGAAGAAGAAGGTGCGGAGAGTGCAAGATCCGGCGATGCCGGCCGCGATCCGATCCGCGTATATGTATTTGCACAACTTCGTCTGCGCATCGGCAATAATGCTACCGTTACCGTAGCACCGCTCGATGGCAGTTTTCCTAAAACAGTTACCATTGATTTTGGTGCCAGTGGCAGCGTGGGACTGGATGGAAAAACGATCAGTAAAACAGTTGGACAAACCGGAGGGGAGAAAATAACAAAAAAAGTAGGTCGGCTTTCTGCCAAATGCCATTAAGATCATTGCAGACACCGAATATAAAAATAAAATGTCGCCGGGTTATGAAGGAAGTTTTGACGCCTGGTTAATTCCATTGGTATAACCAGGTTTCACAATATGGATT
>JAGODE010000413.1 GCA_017998385.1 Chitinophagaceae bacterium
CGGTATAACAGGGCACACCCCATTTGAGTTCCTCCGTCAGTCCGCAGTCGAGTGCCACAGCCCGCATCGCTTCCATTTCTGCCGACCATTTTCCCGTTTTTGCAAAAAAGAAATCAACCGTTGGGTTCATCGGATCGGTTTATTGAATAGATAAAACAGGTTTACGGCTGGCAGGTCTGAAATACCAGGATACGATGGTTAGCGCCAGCAACAACACCGGACCGAAAGATTCTTTTGCCGCATCGCCCATGGCCAGATGGGAGATGATTGCCCCCGACATAGCAAAGAAAAATCCCGCATAGGCCCATTCTTTCAGTACCGGCAACTTAGGTAGAAGGATCGATATCACTCCTGCTATTTTCCAGGCTCCCAGTATGGTCAGGAAATAAAGCGGATAACCCAGGTGTGTCATCAGTTCCACCTCCTCCTTCATTTTCAATAACTGTACCACTCCGGTCGAGAGCATGCCCAGGGACAGCCAGCCCGTGGCAATCCAGTAGATGATCCTGTTTCGTTTTGACATACCTGTTTATTTAAGTTTACCGATGATTGCCTCCAGGCGGTTATGCGCCATATTGAGTCCCTGTGCGAAAGGATTTTTGAGCAGCTGATCGCGGAGTTCACCCGTGCGGTAAATGATATGCATGCTTAGTTTGCTCCTGTCCTCTCCCAGTTTCTCAAACTCCAGGAACTCCAGCTGCACTTCAAAGGGCGTATTGTCCATTTCAAATGTGCGGGTGAGTTGCCGGTTGGGAATGAACTCGTGAAAAACGCCATTGGCCTGAAACAACACCTTGCCCTGGGCATCTACGGTCTGAAAGCGCCAGCTGCCATGCCGTTTGGCTTCCAGTTTCAGCACTTGGGTGGTACCGTATTCGTGCGACATCCACTGTTCAAACAACGCAGCATCTGTATGTGCCAGGAAGAGTAATTCCACCGGCAGGTCAAATTCGCGGGTGATCCTTATATCCTGTTTACCGCTTTCCGCGGTCAGTTTTGTTTTCAGTTCCATGCCTGGTTATTTTTTAGGTTTATAGTTTTTCATCACCGCTTCCAGTTTATTGAAACGTTCGTCCCACATTTTGCGGAAGGGCTCGATAAAGTCGGCGATCTCTTTCATCTTTTGCGGGTTGAGGTGATAATGAATTTCCCGGCCGGTTTGCTGCTGTTTGAGCAGTTCACATTCGGTGAGTATCTGGATATGTTTGGAAATGGTCTGGCGCGAGGAATCGAACTGTTCGGCGATGGCGCCGGGTGTCATGGCCTGGATGGCCAGCAGGGTAAGGATGGCGCGGCGTGTGGGGTCGGCAATGGCCTGAAATACGTCTCTTCGGAGTTCCATTATGCAGTTATTTGACTGCAAATATATGTGCAGTTATTTGACTGCGCAAATATTTGTTTTAGCCAAAAAAGCATTTGTATAATTTAGCTGGTGATAAATATCTTGCAGGCCCTGTAGCTCCTGATCTTTAAAATTATTTATGTTACGTACCGAAAAAGAAATCTACGCCAACTATACCGATTCCTCTATCAGGGTTTACCAGGCCTATAATGCTGCTATTGCCACCAGTGCTGTGGCTCATCAAACTTTTGTATCGCCTCCCTTTAAGCGTGACAGGGCTACCTGGATCAAGCCTTCCTTTTGCTGGATGATGGAACGCTGTGGCTGGGCCAGCAAAGAAAACTCAGACCGCTTTGCTGCTGCTGTTCCAGTAACTCCAGAATCGCCGCCTTACTCGGAAAAAACGGCGCTTGTGAGATGAACTAACTTCCATTGCTTTTTCACCGGAAGATATCATAGCCCGGCAGGTTGTAAAAGATGCACTTGGCCGGATGCTTACACAACAGGTGGTTAAAAGGCCTTAAATTTTTTACTCTTAAATATATCTATATATGCCAAATAAATCGATTGACTCAACATCTCCACTCTTTCCTTATTTACTAAGTCAAAAATGTGCTGTTCAAACAATTGCATTCGATTAAGATAATCAACAGAAGATGCATCATATTCAAAATATGTAGTAAATCTTCGATCTTTCAACGCGATGAAGACGACAACAGGTTTCTTTTGGGCTCGAAACTTTTCAAAACCTTGAGCAATTCGCTTTTCCTCATAATTTGGAGGCAAGGTATCTGAAAAATAAAAAAACAATCCACTGCTATCTAGACTTAAATTTTCCAATAAGTAACAAATACTATCTTTATTTTCTACAACATTACTCTTAGAGTTATTAATAATAAATGAGCATTTATTATTATGTTGAGCAACGCAATCGTGGAATAAAACAAATAATGCGGTCATTTCTATTAACAAAATAAACCTTCGCATAGTTATTATTTTTTAATATTATCTGTTGTAAGATTACTAATTCCCCGTTCACCGTAGTATACTTACTCTAAAAAATGTTATGCTTCGTTTGCAACGAAGCATCTGTTCAAACTACCAGACACTACATCAGATAAAAACCAAATCCAATAAACCACATTTTTTGTAAAATAGTAATCTTTGGCACTACTATACATATAATGCTCCGGTTTCTCCACTATTCCAGCTTCTACCGGGTTATTATGAATATAATTCATTCTTTGAAAAATAAATGAACTGTTATATAAATCCTGTGGGCGGTTATCCTGTCGCCAGAATTGATAACTTGTGCCACGGCTATTTGCCTGACCTGGTTTCGTATCTGATATCCGCCCTTCTCCATACTTTTGACACAAAGAAAAATCATTCAACCGACAAACAACTCGTTTTTCCATCACGAAAAAAGATTTTTTAACGGTAAGATCTCTGTAAAAACACCTTTTATACCAACAGCCCATAAAACGAAGTTATGCTTAGCTACAAGCTAAGCATAACAATTAAACACGGAAATTTTCCAAACTTCGAGAACAGGGGATAACACTCCTATGTAGCTGATCTCCTTACATTTTCTGATGCAGAAACTCTTTCAGCCAATCCAATTTAATCTATTATGCCATTATATCTTAATTATCGAAAGACCTGAAACCTACCAGAGCCAGTATAAAACCACGCATTCATTTTACCATTCACATTTAGAAAGTAAAACGGCTCAATATATTTCTCTCTTTTGAAATTGACAATTTCCCAACTTCGGCCATTATCG
>JAGODE010000414.1 GCA_017998385.1 Chitinophagaceae bacterium
CTGCGCCAGGGCTCCCACGGGGATCAACAGTAACAGGAATGCCAGTTTTTTCATGAATATGTGTAGGGGCTGCTTAGGAGTATTAACGTACGGGCATTAAAAAAAGTATGTACGGTCAGGAGAGAGAATGTGCTAATGAACAATGTGCTAATGTGGTTAATGTGCTGGTGTGCTAATGATTTGAAGATTTGGTGATTTGAAAATTTGAAGATGAAGGGAGGCGAAAAGATGTAATAGCCGGATGTAGCAAACACTATAAAAACAACGCATTCCTGCAAGTGCTTCAAGATTAAAAGCCTGAAAGGAATTGTCTGCGTAAATCTGCGCGCTCTGCAGGAGATTTTGCCCGCAGAAAACGCAGAATATCGCAGATGAAAAAACAATAAGGAGCTAAATCATGCTGGAATCTGAGTAGAGGCACTGCCGCATTTTTCAGCATTTCACCAGATATCAGTAATTAGCACATTAATCCATTAGCACACCAGCACATTAGCCACATTAGCACATTAATTTCCGCTGTCTCTTACGATGCTGCGCTCAAGTCTTCGAATAAAATCGTGAATAATATCTTGCTGTTGTGCGGCCTGGTCAGTAAGTGTGGTTTCCGGATTACCGGGTACAAAAGCCATATCCCGCCTGCAACGCGTGCAGGCGGTTTTGCGACAGGCGTGCTTCGGCTTTGTACAAGCTTTGCTGTTGTCTGCGGATATGGTACAATTGCTCATGACAGATTTTATTGATAGCGATACGTCAGGTTGCTGGTGCTGGTTGGTTGACCGGGCAATCCCATTGTAATCGTGGCTCTTTCGGGCAGGCCGTTGTTTTTGTAAGTGTAGTTATAGGCAAAGCGATCGGACTGGTTCAGCAGAGCATCGAAGTGGTTTTCCTGTAAAATATTATTGGAAGAAACACTTTCCCAGAACAATGAAAGCAACTGCCTGTGTTCAAACAACGGATTGGGCTGATCGTCGTAAGTGAAATCTACATGACCGCTGCGCTTAAGCTGACCCGGTATGTTATTGCGCACAAACGCAATCGTTCTGCTTACATTACCCGTAGTATTGTATTCAAAGTCGAACCCAAGAAAAGGTTCATAATCCGGCTGGCTGCCTACGTATATGATAACGCGTTTGAGCTGATTGTTTTCATAATGATAAGTAGTATACGCTACCCGTGTGTCAGCCATATAGTAATCTGCCCGTATTATGTTGCCGTTTTCGTATACAGGTATCAGTTCATCCCCGTTGGTGGCACTGAGTTTGGCAAGTTGGGTGCCCTGGTAAGAAACCAGGAACTCCATAGTCTCATCGCTAAGATTTAAGTCGCTTTTTACCAGTACTTTATTTACGCGACCTGCGCCATCGTAGAAAAAATTGACCTGGCGGTCATCATTTTTTACTTCAGCGAGGCGGATTGTATTGCCGGGTGTATCGGGTTTACTGTCTTTTTCTTTTTTGCATGAAGAAGCTGTGAGCAGCAGAAAGGAGCTCAGAAAGATACCTGTCAGCGTTTGTTTGAAAAAAGATATTGTCATGGCTGTTGATTTTTGTAAGGCAAAAAAACGGGCTGACGGCTTCCTGCAGAAGCCAAAACTGTATGAATTGCTGAATGGAGAGTTCAGTTGAGTGGAACCTGTTTCAGACAGGGGATAAAGAAGACTGGTAGTAAAAAAGGCCGGCATGGCCGGCCTGAAATAATCGGCTAGCGTCTGGCAGTAGCTGTACTGCGGTTGGCCAGAAGGGCCAGCTGACGGCCATCGGGTAATTCACTGGAGGTGTAATAAATACTCCAGCGAACCTGGCCAGCCAGGAGTTTAAGGCCGGGGGCTTCATTTATTTTGAATTTCATGGCATTACCAGGAGTGGCATTATCGGCAAAACGCCAGGTTTTGACAATTTCCCCTTTTTCATTTTTTATGTCTATCCTGCGCGATTTGCCTGTCTTTCCACAATGATGATAGCGAATGCTGATTTCATTATTTACGCCCGGCTCCAGGTAGAGGGTACTGGCGCCGTTCATGTTTTTGCCAAAAAGCTGAACAACGGGTTTGTTATTCAGAAATACTTCAAAGCCCTCTCCACCTCTGTGTGTGGTATAACTCATCAGCACGCCACTGGTCACAAGCAGCGCCATAAATCCGGTAATAATGCGGTAACTGATCGTTTTCATGACATTAATTTTTATGGATGTAATAATGAATTGCAACTGCAAAGTAGCAGGTGGCAATTGCCATAAAAACTAAGCTTGATCATCGGGCACTTATTCTTGATAAATGACAAAAGCCGCTATACAGCGGCTCTGCAAATAAGATGTCTATACAGGAATAGGCCTAAATAGAGCGGCGGTTGCGGATACGGCTTAATGTTTCGAGGGTAATACCCAGATAAGAGGCGATGTATTTCAGCGGAATCCGGTTGGCCAGGTTTGGCCGGGTTTCTACGAGTCGTTTGTATCTGCGCTCGGCCGCAGGTATCCGTGAAATATAAGCCCGCTCTTCAGCCGCACGGTAGCTGTCTTCGAGAACTTTTCGGCCTACAACATTTGACTCGGGATAGGTGGCGTATAATTCTTCTACCAGTTCATAAGGCATGCCAATCAGTTCGCAGTTTTCAATAGCCTGAATAGACTCTTCTGAAGGTCCCGCCAGTCCCAGGTTTCTGATAGTGCCAATAATTTCGTTCTCTTCATTGATCCATGTAGTGATCTCTTTTCCGTCTTCCACAATATATCCCCTTACTACTCCTTTCAGGATCAGGTAGAGCCTGTCTCCTTTGCTGCCTGGCTTAAAGATCATCTCTCCGCGTGCAGCGTGTAAAGGAAAAGTACTGGCATCAATGCGCGCAATAGCCTCCTGACTGATGGGATGAATGTGATGAAAAAAAAGGCTGATCGGTGAATGGCCACCATATTTCGACCAGCGGTCTTCGAAAGGTTGTTTTAGTAACGACATTTTTATTATAGGCAAAGGATGTTGCAAGTAGTGGCAAGGGGCGAAGCGGCAGGAAACATTGTTGTTAATAACAATCCTGTATTACGCCTCGCCTGTCATGCGGTAAATATAAATGAGAATTCCCGTAAAAGTCATGATTTGATTCCATTCAATGCAATAATCCTG
>JAGODE010000143.1 GCA_017998385.1 Chitinophagaceae bacterium
GTGCTAATGTGCTAATGTGCTAATGTGCTAATGTGCTAATGTGCTAATGTGCTAATGTGCTAATGTGCTAATGTGCTAATGTAAATTGACTACGTAAGATACAAAAATTAATCATTCAACGATATAAGTATGAGTCGATTTTGAAAAGTTTGTACAAATAAATCATTAGCACATTAGCATACTGGCAAACCAGCATATTAAATAAATCATTAGCACATTAGCATATTGGCACATTAGCACATTAAATAAAGTATTATGTTTCGAAATCTGTATTGGATAACTGCATTGACATTACTTAGCGCGTGCGGAACAACAAAGAAAGGATTTACCGATGCGCGGCAGCAACTGCTGGATAGTAAAGCACTGCAAACAGCACATACCGGCATCAGCATCTTTGACCCGGCTACGGGCAAATACATTTTCGACTACCAGGGTGACAAATATTTTGTACCAGCCAGCAATATCAAGATACCTACCTGCTATGCAGCTATGAAATACCTGGGCGATAGCCTGGTAGCATTCCGCTATGTACAGGACGATACGGCCGTATACCTGCTGCCGGCTGGCGACCCGACCCTGCTGCACCGCGATTATAAAAAACAAAAAGCGATTGAATGGCTCCGGTCAACCGGCAAATCCATTTATGTTGCAGCAAGCAACTGGCAGGATACGCACTGGGGTTCCGGCTGGTCGTGGACCGACTACCTGGAGAGTTATATGCCCGAGCGCAGCCCGCTGCCGGTATACGGCAATATGCTGCGGTGGATTAAAGCAGAGATAAAAGATCCTTATTCTGAAGAAGATGAAATGGTGAGTACTGTATTTTCTGAACCATCACCCACCTGGCCGGTCGAATTCTCCATCGACGATAAGGACAGCAGCTTTTCTATCGATCGTGCACTCGGCGAAAATGTGTACACCATTCACGAAGGAAAACAAAAACAGGCCCAGGTGGACCTGCCTTTTGTAACACATGGGCTGCAGTCGGCACTGGGGCTAATGGCTGATACGGTGGGACGGGCCCTGGCTGCCATTCCCAAACTACCGGGTAAGAAGGGTGCTCTTCATATTATACATTCACAGGCTACCGACTCGCTGCTGCGCCCTATGATGCACCGCAGTGATAATTTTTTTGCCGAACAGTCTCTGCTGATGGTCGCCAATGAGCGGTTGGGTGTTATGAACGACAACCGTATTATCGATACACTACTAAAAACGGATTTAAAGGATTTGCCCCAGGCTCCACGCTGGGCCGATGGTTCGGGCCTGAGCCGGTACAATCTTTTTACGCCGCAGGATTTTGTAACCATCCTTGCCAAAATGGAAAAAGAATTTGGTATGGAGCGGCTGAAAAATATTTTTCCCGCAGGGGGAAAAGGCACTTTGTCGAACTACTACAAAGCCGACACGCCGTACCTGTATGCCAAGACCGGCTCACTTTCCGGTGTGATAGCACTCAGCGGCTACCTGTACAGCCGCAGCGGCAAACTGCTGATCTTTTCTGTACTGGTCAACAATCACCGCGCCAGCGCAACAGAAGTGAGAAGTGTAGTGGAACAATTTCTGATACAGATGAGAGAATTACATTGATAAAAATGCAATTCTTTTGTATTTTACCTGTGCATTACACTTTTGATTATGAAGTATTCATTTTTTCCAGCGCTTTTCATTTTAATAATTACTGCGCTGACAGCATGCCAGCGCGAAATCAATTATGATCTTGATTCGGGAACTAGTGTTACGATAGATCAGCCCCAACCTGTCACCGGATCGGTGCAGGGGGTGATAATAGCAGAAGACGGACTGCCTTTAGAAGATGTTGTAATAAAAGTCGGCAATAAAACAGCTCTTACAGATGAGAATGGCCATTTCCGTATTGACGATGCCCTCCTGGATAAACAGATTTCATTACTTAGTGCAGAAATGAGTGGGTATTTTACCGGCTACCGCACTTTCAGGGCAGGTAGTGGAGTGAATTATGTTACTGTAAAATTGATTCCACAAGAGCTCACTGGTAGTTTCGAGGCAGCCAGCGGTGGTACCGTCTCACTGGCCGGAGGCACATCCGTTCAAATTCCCGCGGCAGCAATTGTGCGGGAAGGAACTCAGGTGGCGTATACCGGTAATGTGAATGTGTATATGGCATATATTAATCCATTATCGGCTACAATTGACTATGAAGTGCCAGGCTCTTTTTTGGCTCGCAACGGGGAAAATAATGTAGTCTGGATGACCTCTTTTGGTATGGTGGCGGTCGAGCTATCATCTCCGGCTGGTGAAAAATTGCAATTGGCTTCGGGTAAGCAGGCTCAGTTGACTATTCCCATTCCATCCGGAGCAATGGCTGCTGCTCCGTCTGCAATTCCTTACTGGCATTTCAACGAGGCTAAAGGTATATGGGAAGAAGAAGGATCGGCTACACGCAACGGCCAAACTTATACAGGTGCCGTCTCTCATTTCTCTTTCTGGAATGCAGATATCGGCATGTCTGTTTCATTATTTCAGGCGCTCGTTAATACAACGGGTGGAAAACCTTTGTCATTTGCCCGAGTGCGTGTAAGCACTACAGGTGAATATGCTACAGCTACTTATGGTTATACGGATTCTGCTGGCATGGTGCGGGGGTATGTACTAAATAATCGGCCGCTGCTATTTGAGGTTTTGGACGAGTGTGACGCGGTTATTTACTCGCAGCCAATTGGACCTTATAATAACGGTAGCAACGCGTCTATTTCAGTAATAGTAGAAGCCCCTGAGGTGCTGACAATAAAAGGAAAAGTAGTGGATTGTCAAAATTCTCCTTTGAGTAATGCATATGTGGAAGTATATACAGGTAATGTAATGAGGCAGACGGCTGCGGATCCTCAGGGTAATTTTTCGATAGAGGTTGTAAGATGTGCAAACAACTCAATGCCTGTTTCGGTGATAGCATATGATCCGACTTCAAGCTCAAATAGTCCTAAAGTTGATTTACCGTTCGGGGTTACCGATGCGGGAGAGATACGTGCGTGCGGTGTATCATCTTTAGAGTTTTTTAAGTTTACCCTGGATGGTCAGAATTATGAGGTAAACACGAATAATGCCGATACAATTTTTGCTTCTTCAGGCCCATTGCAGACTGGCAACGGATTTTCTGTTTATGCAGGCGGCGGCTATGATGATGAGGTTCGCATCACTGTAAGCTTTGAAACGCAAAATGCGAGCGGACCAGGAACACTTGAAATGTTATCTGTAATGGATTATCTTAACACAACATTTACTCAATCCCCTCAGTTGAACCTGACCAATTTTCCGCAGACAGCTGGCGAATACTTTGAAGGTACCTTTAACGCGCAGTTTCAGGATAACAATAATCAGCTACATTCCATTAGCTGTACTTTCAGACTACGAAGAAGATAAGATCGGTATTATCCTTTAAACATCTTCTCCAACTGCTCCTGTTTAAACTCCAGATAAGTGGGGTAACCATCGGGAGTGCTGTTGGGTTGAGCGCAGTGAAACAGGTCCTGCAGCAGGTTGCGCATTTCGCGTTCGGTAAGACGGGTGCCGGTTTTTACGGCTTGCTGACGCGCCAGTGAACGGATCAGTTTTTCGCGGCTGCTGAATTTGAGGTCACTGCTGAAATGTTTGTATTGCTCCAGCAGCAGATCCAGCACATGTTTTTCGTTGCCCGCTTCCAGGTCGGCCGGAGTGCCCTGTATCACGAAACTGTTTTTACCAAAAGGCTCAACCTGGTATCCTAACAGTGATAAGTCGGGTAGCAGCTCCTGCATGATCACCGCATCGGCCGGTGTTAACTCCAGTGTGGAAGGAAACAGGCTGCGCTGCGTGGCAACAGGCTTGCCATTGGCGGCAGCAATCATCTGCTCATATAGTACACGCTCATGCGCCGACTGCTGATGTATGAGCAGGAAGCCCTGCGGACTGGGTGTGACGATATAGGTATTGAGCAACTGATGCAGCTCAACGTTTGAAAAATCATTTTCATCTTCCTTATGAGCAGTGAGCTGCTGCGATTCATGATAATGGCCGATGGTGTCGTCTCCGGCAGGCGGTGCATAAAACTCCTGGAAGGGTTGCATATTGCCACGCTGGGTAGGTTCAATAAAGTGGGCCTGATGTTTTTGAGTAAATCCGCGAAACAGGCTGCTGCCCGAAATAGCATTCTGGCGCTCTTCTGTAAAGGGTTGCTGAATGCTGGGCAGTTGCTGAATACCTGCATCGAGATCAAAATCCAGCGTGGGCGTTACGCTAAACTGGGCCAGTGCATGTTTGATAGCTGCCTGCACAAATGCATATACGATTTTTTCATCTTCAAACTTGATCTCCTGCTTGGTGGGGTGCACATTCACATCTACCTGTGCGGGATCGAGGTCAATGAAGAGTACATACATGGGAAAGCTATCGCCAGGAATCAGCTCCTGGTAAGCATTCATGATGGCGTGGTTGAGGTAAGGGCTGCGGATAAAACGGTTGTTGACAAAGAAGTACTGATCGCCTCTTGTCTTTTTAGCCGTATCGGGTTTGCCTACAAAGCCATGAATATTCAGGTAGTCGGTATCTTCTTTAACTGTAACCAGGCGCGCATTGTAGTGGTTGCCCAGGAGTTGTATGATGCGTTGTTTAAGGCTGCCTGCATCGAGGTGAAACATCTGCTGCCCGTTTACGGTAAGGGTAAACAGGATATGCGGAAATGCCATTGCCACACGGGTGAATTCATCAACAATATGGCGCATTTCGGCAGCATTGCTCTTTAAGAAATTGCGGCGGGCAGGCACATTGAAAAAAAGATTTTTCATGGCAATGCTGGTACCCACCGGAGCAGCAACCGGTTCCTGCAGGATGACCACACTGTTTTCTACTTCTATACGCGTGCCTGCTTCATCCTGCTGGCGGCGTGTCTTCAGTTCAACCTGTGCTACCGCAGCAATGGAAGCCAGCGCCTCGCCACGGAAACCCATGGTGCGGATATGAAAGAGGTCATCAATATGACGGATCTTGGAAGTGGCATGGCGTTCGAAGCAGAGGCGGGCATCGGTTTCGCTCATGCCCGAGCCATTATCTATAACCTGGATCAGCGATTTGCCTGCATCGGCCACAATCAATTGTATTTCTGTGGCACCCGCATCTACCGCATTTTCGAGTAATTCCTTGACCGCACTGGCCGGCCGCTGTATGACCTCTCCGGCAGCTATCTGGTTGGCAATATTATCAGGTAAAAGGACTATTTTATCAGACACAACTAAATTTCTCCGGCGTCAAAAATAACAAATTGATTTTTAAGCCGCTCTTCACAGCCTGATCGCATGAAAAGAAGTATTTTTAAGGCTGCTGCAGCAGAAGGTCGCTGCAGCTGGTATTACGCTGACCATCAAAATTTTAGTATGATGAAGATTGTCTCTTTTTTGCTGAGTTGTTGTTTTCTTACCGTTACGGCCACACGCGCGCAGTTTTCGAGCCAGCTGCCAGAGCAGGCCTGGGTCGACTCGGTGTTTCACAGCCTGAGCAAGGAAGAAAAGATCGCACAGCTGATGGTGATCCGCGCCCACTCCAATCTGGGGCCCGATCATATCGCCAAAGTGACAAACGATATCCAGCAATATAATGTAGGTGCGCTCTGCTTTTTTCAGGGTGGTCCGGTACGCCAGGCACAGCTCACCAATGCCTACCAGGCCATTGCCAAAACTCCCCTGATGGTGACTATCGATGGGGAATGGGGCGTAGGCATGCGGCTCGACTCCGTTACCAAATTTCCTTACCAGCTCACACTCGGTGCAATGAAAGATGAAGACCTGGTATATCGGATGGGAGTGGCTGTGGGTGAGCAGTGCAAACGCCTGGGCATACATGTCAACTATGCTCCTGTAGTAGATGTAAATAATAATCCCAACAATCCGGTGATTGGTTACCGCTCTTTTGGTGCCGATAAAGATAAAGTGGCCAGCTTTGGTGCCGCTTATACCCGTGGTATGCAGGATGCCGGTATTATGGCCTGTGCCAAACATTTTCCCGGCCATGGGGATGTAGATGTGGATTCACATTACGATCTGCCGGTTGTCAATAAAACTATTGCGCAGCTCGACAGTCTTGAGCTGGTTCCTTTTTATGCGCAGGTAAAGGCCGGTGTGGGTAGTTTTATGATTGCTCACCTGTCTATTCCATCCGTTGATAATACCGCTAACCGTGCTACCTCTATTTCTAAAAATGCCGTCACGGGGTTGCTGCGTGCAAAACTGGGTTATGACGGACTCACGTTTACCGATGCGCTCGAGATGAAGGGTGTGGCCAAATATTTTCCCGGCGGTACCATTGCGGTAGAAGCATTGATAGCAGGCAATGATATGCTGTGTCTGCCGGCAAGTGTACCCGAAACCATTGAGGCGGTTAAGAAAGCCATTAAGCAAAAGAAGCTGAGCTGGAATGATATTGATGAAAAGGTATTGAAAGTATTGCATGCCAAATACCGCCTGGGGCTGGCAAACCTGCAGCCGGTAAAACTCGACAACCTCCTCGATGACCTGAATGCCAAAACCAATGAGATCCGCTACGAAGCTGCCAGCCAGTCGATCACTGTATTGCGTGCAGAGACGGCTATGGCCGCCCTACCCGGTCCTAAAACCGCTTTTGTGGGTATTGGTCTCGGCAGCAACAATGACTTTGGTAAAAGAATGGAAGAAGAGCTGAAGGCAGATGTGTACCTGTATAGCTATAGCGATAATGCCGATGCAGCGGCGCGTCTGCAGCAGTCGTTGAAAAACGGGGGCTATGAACGGGTGATTGTGGGTGTACACAATTACAACCTGCGTCCGGCTAATAATTATGGCATCAGCGAAAATGCGCGGCAGTTGTTTAGCAGCCTGCAAAGCTATAATCCGTTGACACTGGTTTTTGGCAATGTACTGGCGGTCTCCAACTTTTGCGAAGCAAAAAATCTGATAGCCTGCTACCAGGACGATGATATCACTCAGCAGGCAGCAGCCGATCTGCTGACCGGTAAGTTGTTTTCCATGGGTACGTTGCCGGTAGGGGTATGCCAGTTTAAAGTGGGCGATGGAATGGTGCATGGTGGTATTAAGCCGGCAAAGGCAGCTATTAACAAAGACAAACTGAGTGTGATTGATACCATTGCGCTTGATGGTATTGCACAAAAGGCTTACCCCGGTTGCGTGGTGCTGGCGGTGCATGACGGAGAAATCGTTTATCACAAAGCTTTTGGCAGCCTGGAGTATGATGGTAAGCAACCCATGAATATTGAAGACGTGTTTGACCTCGCATCTGTTACCAAGATATCTGCCACCACCGTATCGGTGATGAAGCTGGTAGAGCAGGGCAAACTGGATATAACGAAAACACTGGACAATTATCTGCCCGTGGTAAGAGGCACCGATAAAGCCAGTCTGCGTATTGATGACATACTGTTGCACCAGGCCGGCCTCGTGCCGTTTATTTCTTTTTATAAGGAAACCATTGACCCGGCCACAGGTATTCCCAATCCGGCTATTTATAGTGATAAGAAGAAGAAAGGTTTTGAGATACGCGTAGCAGAGAACCTGTATCTGCGAAATGACTGGGAAGACACCCTCATGAGCCGTATTCTGAAAAGTCCGCTGGGGCCGCGTAACAAATACGTGTACAGTGATAATGATTTTATTTTTCTCGGAAAAATTGTGGAGCAGATAACCGGTATGCCGCTGAATGAATACGTGCAAAAAACCTTTTACGATAAAATGGGAATGGCCACAACAGGATTTACGCCGCGTAAGCGGGTGGCGCTGGATCGTATCGTGCCCACAGAAGAGGAGAAGCATTTTCGCCGGCAGCTGATGCGGGGTGATGTGCATGATGAAGGCGCTTCGCTGTTTGGCGGTGTAGCCGGTCATGCCGGACTTTTTTCAGATGCATATGACCTGGCTATGCTGTACCAGATGCTGCTCAATGGCGGTGAGTTTAATGGAGTGCGCTACCTGAAGCCCGAGACCATTAAATGGTTTACCGCCTATCATAGTACTATCAGCCGCAGGGGCTATGGTTTTGATAAACCCGAAAAGGATAACGCCACGCGCAAAGACCCTTACCCGGCTATCAGTGTGTCGCCAGACACCTATGGCCATACCGGATTTACCGGCACCTGTGTGTGGGTAGACCCCCAGGTGAATCTCGTATATGTCTTTCTCAGCAACCGCGTATACCCTACACGCGATAATCCGAAGCTATCGCAACTCAATATCCGTACGCGGATCCAGGATGCGTTGTACCAGGCGCTGGAGTTGAAGAAGTAAGTGAGGTCGGTTTAAACATGCTGAATTTTACTTTGTTTGCTTCTGTCTGCAGAGCAAGAAAGAGTATTGTTTCAGTTATTTGTACTGATGCATAAATGTGCAGGGGAAATCCGGATAACTTGTGCTATTCGAAACAGCATCAAAGAAAAGTATAGTACGTCAGTATTCTGCGGCCGGCATACTATCAAATTTTTCTTTTGTGCTAAGAGCCGCTGCCAGCTTTTCATCTTCGCCGCCAAAAAACAGTTTGAACAGGGGAATTGTATCATCGAGTGTATAGAAGGAAAAAATATCGACCCACTTCTTTAACCGGATCTTTCCGGGCATCCAGAACTTCTTAACTGGTTTCATATACACATAACCAACCAGGTATATTGGCTTTTTTTCGGTGCCGGCTATAGAAATCCACAGGATGGTATTTTTCAGGATATCAACTGCCGACACCGTTGCGGATGCTCCTTCCCTGATTGTTTGATAACGGCGCAACTGCTCCACCCAGGGAAAGTTTTGAACAAAATGCAAAAATTCATCCAGATCAATGGCTCCCTTGTCATCAGCCTGACCGAAACCGTAACCAGCAAGCTGAACGTTGTAGGTAAACATGATTATTTTTTTGTAGGTTTTTTCTACTGGTAGAATTGTTTTTTTTAATCAGTACTCCCTTTTGAGATGCTGCAAACAATATTGTTTTATACAACATACTGTGAAAACACTTAGTTGGCAACATGTGAATAACTTTTCCGGTAAAATATGGGAAGTATTCCGTGAAAAGCGTCAAATTCATATCACCATCGCCACCATCATGAAATTAAACCAAATCCTGCAACCGGATAACCCGGACATTCTGTCTGCACTTCAATCACGGTTTACCAGCATCGCAGCATCTTTATTCCCAATACGGCATATTTTGTTATTAAATGAAGACAGCTTTTTTACTGAGCCGTTTTCAGGAAATAGAAAAGCATTAAGTGCGGATGTTTGCTTTTCTACTCCTCTGTTCTCTTCCAGTTAGTATCATGTTTATTTATGGATAGTCCGATTGCCGGTTTTCGAATTGGCGGGGACTTTTTTTTCCAAATTTTTCAACACTCATACTATTAAACCGGATATACAAATGAATTTACTGTTTAAAACTTCTGCGAAATGGAACATTAAACAAAGAGTGATGCTTATTGTGGTTCTGTTTCTGACCTGGTCGTTCAGCAATGTTTATGCGCAAACGGAGTATAAAATATTTGGTTCTGGCGATGCACCCTCTGTAGCACTTACCAATGATGGTAATGCAGTCGTACTCGGTGTGAAATTCAGAACTACGGAGAATGGTCTCATCAAAGGTATTCGCTACTATAAAGGCTCAGGTACTACGGGTACGCATACAGGACATATCTGGACGTCTGCGGGTATATTACTGGCTTCGGCAACATTTACCAGCGAAAGCGCCTTAGGCTGGCAGGAAGTAAGATTTTCACAGCCTGTGGTGGTGACAGCCGGAGTAACTTATATAGCGTCTTTATTTAGTCCGAGCGGTGATTACGCATATTCACCCAACTATTTTACGACCACCATCGGAAGTGGCCCCGTAAAAGCACTGGGCGATGGCGTAGATGGCGCTAACGGCTTATATAAATATTCCGCAACTTCAGTTGTACCGGATCAGACCTACAACTCCTCCAACTATTTTGTGGATGTGGTATTTGTAGCGGCCAATACACAGGTGGCAATGACCGGCACTCAATCCTATATTCCCAAATTCGTCTCCGGGGTGGAACTGGGGAATAGCCTCATTTACGATAATGGACAAAGTATTGGTATCGGTACTACAAGCATAGGGAATACGAGCTATAAATTGTATGTGGAAGGCGCGATCCGCTCAAGGAAAGTGAAAGTGGATCAGACTTCCTGGCCCGATTATGTTTTTGCAGACGAGTATAAATTGCGTTCAATAGCAGAGCTGGAAAAATTTATCCAGACAAATCATCACCTGCCAGAAGTGCCCAGTGCCAAAGAAGTAGAGACATCAGGCCTTGACCTGGGCGACAACCAGGCTGTTTTGCTGCGAAAAATCGAAGAACTTTCCTTATATGTGATTCAGCTACAAAAACAGATCGATGAACTGAAAAAAGATAAGGAAAAAGATTCCCAAAAAGAGAAGAAGAAAAAAAAGAAATCAACCAGCAAGGCTGCGGAACAAAACTGATCTCTTTATCGCCTAAAGAAAATGTATTGAACAATTGATTTTTCAATACCAAAACCAGCATGCGAATTAAACTCTTTCTGCTTCTGGGCTCAATGAGCTTATGGATGGTTTGCTTTGCACAGCCCGGCGCTGCTATAGACAGCTCGCTGCAGCTAAGCGAGTCATTTATTCGGGCCATTGAAAAGCAGGCATCTTCACTCAGGCATAAACTGGATAAGACAACGGATAAGGCCCTCGCCCGCTGGCAGCGGCAGGAAGCTAAACTCTTAGGTAAACTCGCCAAAAAAGATTCCACATTAGCGGCACAGCTGAAAGCTGATGCGGCCGCACAAACAGCACAACTTCAACAACGATTAACCCATCCCGCGGAACTGCAGCAATACCTGCCGGCACTGGATACGCTTAAAACCTCGCTTCGCTTTTTGCAGCAACAACCCGATCTGGCCAAACTGGGCTTAAAGAACGGGCAGGTTAGCGGCACACTGGATAAACTAAAAGGCATGGAGGGCCAGCTGCAGCAGGCCCAGGCCGTGCAGCAGTTTTTGCAACAGCGGCGGCAATTATTAAAAGATAAACTCGGTAGTCTTGGTTTAGCCAAAGAGCTGAAGCAACTCAACAAACAGGCGTATTACTACAGCGCCCAGCTCAAAGAATATCAGTCCTTATTAAAAGATCATAAGAAAGCAGCGCAGAAAGGCCTGGCGATGCTGCGCAAGACAAAGGCCTTTGAAAACTTCATGCGGCGCAACAGTCAGCTGGCTTCCCTGTTTCGCCTGCCGGGTGACCCCAATGATCCCGCGCAGGCCGCCAACCTGGCCGGTCTGCAAACCCGGGCGCAGGTCAATAACCTGATTCAAAACCAGCTGGCGGCTGGTGGCTCCAATGCGCAGGCGCAGTTTCGGCAAAACCTGCAGGATGCACAGAGCCAGCTAAGCCAGTTAAAAGATAAGATCATCAAAGCAGGCGGCGGCGGCAGTGAGCTGGATATGCCCGATGGGTTTAAGCCCAACCCTGAAAAAACCAAATCGT
>JAGODE010000144.1 GCA_017998385.1 Chitinophagaceae bacterium
GGCTACAAATGATACACCTTTTTTTCACCATGTAGCCTTACTCACTGAGCTAAAAAAGGTGTCAGATACGGGTAAAATAAGTACCTATCATTTTAATATGTTGCGGAGTGTTTTGGAAAAGACGTCTTCTTTTTTTGGACATGATGACTTTTCCAAATGCATCTATGGTGTAGAAGACGAATTGCTTTTTTCGCGTGCTTTAAATTTGCTTAGTCATGGTAAATATTCCATTTACCAACCGGTTGAGATGAATGCAGATAACAAGGAGTTATTTAGGAAAATTTTGAATGCATTTTTAGACAGACATAAATTTGAATTGCCGGAAATTCTGGCGTAAAGGAAACAGGAATGACACAAAAAGAACAACATCAACTCGGTAAAACACTTTGGAATATAGCCGACACGCTAAGGGGGGCAATGAATGCAGACGATTTTCGCGATTATATGCTCTCATTTTTGTTTCTCCGGTATTTATCGCACAACTATGAGGCTGCGGCAAAGAAAGAGCTGGGCAGAGATTATCCGGATGACAGGGCGGAAAGTGTGATGCGCAAGCTAAAGGTTAAAACAGCTTTGGAGATTTGGTACAAAGAGAACCGGGCAGAGGTTGCTGACTTTGAAAAACAAATGCGCAGAAAAGTGCATTATGTGATCAAACCGCAATATCTCTGGGGCAATATCATAGAGCTGGCCAGAACACAAAGTGATGATTTACTGGAAACGCTTCAAAAAGGGTTTCGCTACATCGAGAACGAATCTTTTGAAAGCGCTTTCCAGGGCTTGTTCTCAGAAATTAATCTCAACTCAGAAAAACTGGGTAAAACCCCCAAAGACCGGAATAAAAAGCTCTGCACTGTTATCCAGAAAATAGCCGAAGGTATAGCAGATTTTTCTACCGATTCAGATACGCTTGGTGATGCTTATGAATACCTGATAGGACAGTTTGCAGCAGGTTCAGGAAAAAAGGCGGGCGAGTTTTATACACCTCAGCAAATCTCTACCATCTTATCTGGCATCGTAATTCTGGATAGCCAGGATCCAGCGACCGGCCCCAAATCGAAGCTTGATAAAGTGCTTGATTTTGCCTGTGGTTCCGGTTCACTATTGCTGAATGTGAGAAAGCAGATGAAAGCCAACGGCGGTACAATTGGAAAAATTTACGGGCAGGAAAAGAACATTACAACCTACAACCTGGCCCGGATGAATATGCTGCTGCATGGCATGAAAGATACCGAGTTTGAAATATTTCATGGAGATACGCTGGAGAATCACTGGCCGTTGCTCAATGAAATGAACCCCGGTAAAAAAATTGAGTTTGATGCTATTGTTGCTAACCCGCCATTCAGTTTGCGCTGGGAGCCTAACGATGTGCTGGCAGAAGATTTCCGTTTCAAAAGTTATGGTCTTGCCCCCAAATCAGCCGCCGACTTTGCCTTTTTATTACATGGCTTCCACTTTTTAAAAGATGGGGGTACAATGGCTATTATTTTACCTCATGGTGTTTTGTTCCGTAGTGGGGCGGAGGAAAGGATTCGCACCAAGTTATTGAAGGATAACCATATTGACACTGTAATTGGATTGCCTGCTAACTTATTTTATTCAACAGGCATCCCTGTTTGCATTCTGGTGTTGAAAAAGTGTAAACGGTATGAAGATGTTTTATTTATCAATGCAGCCGAAGAGTACAAGCCCGGTAAAAGGCAAAATTCTTTAGAGCCGGAACACATTAACAGAATTTTGGAGACTTATCAGTTCAGGCCTGAACACATGGAAAGGTATGCCCGCAGGGTCTCCCTGAAGGAGATTGAGAGTAACGGCTATAACCTTAACATCTCCAGGTATGTGAGTACATCAAAAGATGAAGCAAAAGTAGACCTCAAAGCAGTAAATGAAAAACTGATATCTATTAATGCCAGTATTAAAAGTAATACTGACAAGCACAACGAGTTTTTACGTGAGTTGGGCCTTCCGCCTATTTAAGAAAGTAGAAAAATAAGTTTTAAAGAGTTACTGACTCTTCTTTAAATAACTAACACAACATGCCCATCCCCGGCTATCAAACCATCATGCTGCCGCTGCTGCGGCAGTTGAGTGACGGAATGAATCATTTTAATTTGATGAATCTTAACCTTTTTTCTAACTAAAACGTCTGGGTTGAAAAAAAATACAAGAAAAGGCCTGGTAACACAGTCGCTCGAACGCATTTCCAGAAATCTCTTCAGAGATCATAGAGAAATCATTACCGAACTGGTCAGTAATTCATCTGGCGTATATGCTTTATATAATGACAATGAGTTGTATTATGTAGGTCGGGCTTCTGACCTCAAGCGTCGGGTTAATCAGCATTTAAAAGATCGACACGATTCTCAGTGGACTCATTTTAGCCTGTTTTTGGTCAAAAGATCTGAATATATAGGAGATATTGAGTCGCTTTTGATTCGTATTGCAGAGCCGGTAGGCAACCGGTCTAAGCCAAAGGGAGGCGATTCTAAAACATTGCTTCGGCAATTGCGGGGCTTGATTAAGCAAAAACACCGGGAAGAAATAAGGGAGTTAATTTCTGGTAGCGTACAAAAGAAGGTGGTCAGTAAAACAAAAGGCCGGCAAACAATGGAAGGCCTGGTAGCCAAACGCACCTTTATCTACGCAATGTATAAAGGAGTGGAGTATCGGGCACGAATTACGCCGAAAGGGCTGATTTATTTTGATGGTGCCAGCTTTTCGTCTCCTACAGCTGCCGCAAAAGCGATTGTAAATAGAACTATAAACGGGTGGACATTTTGGCGAATCCGGAATTCTTCAGGTGATTGGGTGAAATTATCCGAATATAATTGATCAGAATGGTAACTGGCCCAGTTCATGATCGATCACAACCTGGGCGTTTCGTTACAGCGAACCTACGAGATCAAACGGCTGGATAATGATTATTTTGAAGGAGTATGAGAGGGAAAACCGGCTATCATTCGTTTTTTAGCCAGCCATTGACTTTTCTAAAATTATTATCCTTCGGGTAGGCCTTTGTCTACAACTCTGTGAGATAATGAATTCATTTTAAAAATGTTTAAAGAAATAATGGCGGTTTGGCGCGACACGGTACTGGTCACAGATCAATCGGGCAGCTGGTGGATATCGGATGATTTTGGCTTATATCCTTACAAGCGTGGCGTGAACCAGTTTAAATATGGTTCTCCGATGTATGCCGATTCTGCGTATGAGGTATATGGTTGTGGCGCAGGTGAATGGGGCGGCGCTGTTTTCTTTTACGACAAGCGCACGGATACAACCTATACCTATGAGTCCACGGCTCCGCAACAAGTGCTGAGAGTGGGAGACTGGTACATTGTGTCTAATTATCTTGCGCATCTTAGTGGGCTGTCAGATTTTCTGACGGTGGCCGACCCACGGCAGCTCTATGTATATTCGGTGACGGGCCCAGTTCTTCATTGTAATTGGTACTACAATGACACGCTCGCAAAGCTGTTAAAAAATAAGACTGTTTCCCCATCCAGTGCAAAAATCTACGGCGTTCCCGTGCCGGCTGCTAATTTAACCAGCTTTTTAATTGACACTTCACTGTATAGCATTTATACCACCCAATCCGGTACCTACCTGGCCCGGCATAGTGCCGATACATTAATCAATACCGATACACTCCTAAAGAATCAGATTCCTACGTTAAGGGCGGAAACATTCAACAAGAATGGCGTAAACGTAGCGACCTTCAGATATTTTTCAGGCTGGCAAGATGGAGAGGGTAAAATGCACTCCCGGCAAAGCGGCGGCCTTATTATTGTAAATAGCAGAACGATCCGGTTTCTGTTTACAAAAGAGCGGGCCCATTAAATATTGATGAGGCCATTGAAGTGCCCCTTTTTTTAAAAGCGCTGTTTGAGCACTATTCTTATTTACTTACGGCTTTGTATCTCGATTAAAAGGATAATTTTATAGGTATAGGGTATACCTGTATTTGATTTAGTTTAATTTTGAATACACATTAAGAACTTCAAAATACGGACAAACAATATTATTGACGTGATTGTCCGTGAGGTTTTTGCCTTTCCGGTACGATGTGGTATATGAAACCAGTGAGTTATGAATGAAGAAAGGGTCAGGCACCTGTTAACGGAAAATGAAAATTTTCATCTTGAGTTCAAAGAGGCCGCTACCGCATTGCCAGGTAATCTTTTTGAAACCATCTGTGCTATGCTCAACCGCGATGGTGGCGATATTCTTTTAGGAGTAGATGACAATGGCAATGTGCCGGGCGTCTGCAATAATTCGGTCTCAAAGATGATAACAGATATTGTAAACCTTTCCAATAACCCGCAAAAGCTCGACCCCCTTTTATTCTTTTTCCGCAGGTATACGATATCAATAGCTGTAAGGTTATTCATGTCCAGGTGCCGGCAAGTTCGCAAGTACATAAAACCGGAAAGATCATTTACGACCGTAGTAATGACGGCGATTTTAAAGTAGAGCAGCCGCACCGGATTGCCGAAATAGCTAATCGTAAGCGCAATCACTATACGGAAGGTATTATTTATCCGGCATTGCGAATGGAGGATTTTAGGCAGGAGCTTTTTCCTAAAGTGCGCAACCTTATCCGCAGCAATAACCCGGCTCACCCCTGGCTGGCAATGGATGACCGGCAAATGATGGAAATTTCAGGCCTTTGGAAGAAAGATTACCTAAGTGGTCAGGAAGGTTTTACGCTGGCTGCTGCTTTACTTCTGGGAAAAGATGAGGTTATTCAGCAGATCGTACCACATTATAAAATTGATGCGCTGGTAAGAATAAACAATACAGAGCGTTACGATGACCGGTTATATATCCGAACCAACCTAATCGAATCTTATGAGTTGTTGATGGATTTTGTAAACCGTCATCTACCGGATAAATTCTACCTGCAAGGTGACCAGCGGATAAGCCTTCGTACTACAATTTTCCGCGAAATCGCCGCGAATCTCATCATTCACCGGGAGTACACTAATGCGGCACCTGGCACTTTTATTATTTATACTGACCGCATAGAAACAGAAAATGCCAATAACCCACATGGAGAGGGGCCTATTAACCCGTCAGATTTTGTTCCTTTCCCTAAAAATCCGTTGATTGCCAAATTCTTTATTCAACTGGGTCGGGTGGAGGAACTGGGTTCTGGTATATTAACTACTACCCGTTTAACTAAGGAGTATGCGGGTAGAGGAAAAGCTGTGTTTATTGAAGGCGGAACTTTCAAAACGATTATTCCTTTACCCGAAGGGAAAGCCATTGTCTTAAACGATACTGTAGATGATACTGTAAATGATACTGTAAATGATACTGTAAATGATACTGTAAATGATACTGTAAATGATATTGTAAAGAAACGACTTGGGCGGATAATCCTATTGTTATACAATAATCAAGGGTTGAGAATAAGCGAATTGGCAAAAAAACTAAAGGTCTCAGAAGTGACGATCAAACGAGACATGCAAAAAATCAGAACCCTTGTAGCATACAGGGGTAGTCAAAAAACAGGGGGATATTTTTTAACCGATTATATGCTGTCGAAGCTGGATATCCGGCAGAACATCTAAAAACTACTGACTTGCAGGGTTTTACCATCGATAGAAAATTACAGCTATTCCGTTCCCTTTTCAAAGGTCGGGAGGACGTATTTGCGACCCATTGGGAAATGCCCGCCAAATCTCCAGGAGGGGAAAGAAAGAGCGGTTATAAGCCTGCTTATTTTTATGATCCCTACCGGTACAAGGTTCATAAGATAAAAGGGGGTACTTTTCAATCATACGCAGATAAAAAGTACCTGCCTCTTACGGATGACCAGCTAATGAAACATTTGAATGGCGAACAGCTTATAGGCGTATATCCGTTATTGCAAGACAATACCTCCTGTTTTATTACCGCTGATTTTGATGAACAAAACTGGATAACCGATAGCCAAAAATTCATCGCCTGCTGCAAAACCAAAAATATACCTGCGTATCTGGAACGGTCTCGTTCGGGCAAGGGAGGGCATGTTTGGGTTTTCTTTAGTCAACCTTATGTTGCGATTAGGAGCAGAAAGATATTCCTGTCAATTCTAGCAGAGTCGGGAGTAATTTCTGTATTTGACAAAAACTCCAGCTTCGATAGGCTATTCCCTAATCAGGATAGACATTCGGGAAAGGGGCTGGGTAACCTTATAGCATTACCACTACATAAACCCGCATTAGAGAAAGGAAACAGTTGCTTCATTGATCCGCAAACATTGGTACCATTCCCTGATCAATGGCATTTTCTTTCCGGGATTCAGAAAGTAAGCATTGAGCTGCTGGATGAAATACATAATTCCATTTCGGGTGTTGATAGTGCTAAACGCATAACCAAAGAGCGCGTAGGCAATAGCGAACTGGTTGTGTCATTGGGCAATGCTATAAGGTTAAATCGGTCAGAGATACCACTTATGCTCATCGCCTTCCTTAAAGAAGAATTGAATTTTGCCAACGCTGCATTTATAATCAAAAAGAAAACCGGAAAAAATACTTTCGGAATAGAACGCTACTTCAGGTTCATAGAAGAAACCGCAGAGGAAGCCATTTTGCCGAGGGGATTTGCCGGAAGATTATTAAGGTTCTGTAAGGATGCGGGTATTTCCTATTCCTTCAAAGATCAAAGGCAAAAAAAGGCCCTTCTATCATTAAACTTTCAGGCGGCATTAAGACCCTACCAGATTCCGGCAATAGAAGCAACGACAAAGAAGGACATGGGGGTAATAGTAGCTCCACCTGGCTCTGGAAAAACTGTTATGGGATTGAAGCTTATTGCCGATAAGCAACAGCCTACGCTAATTGTGGTTCACCGTAAACAGCTAATGGATCAGTGGATCGAAAGAATTGAAGCTTTTCTGGGCATCTCTCAACAAGAAATCGGAAAATTAGGAAAGGGGAAATTAAAAGTAGGAAAACACGTTACCGTAGCCACTATTCAAAGCCTGGCAAAACAAGTAGAAAAGGATGAAACTTTAAAGGATGCTTTCGGAACAATACTAATTGACGAATGTCATCATATCCCTGCTGAAAGTTATAGAAAAACAATTCACCAGCTCAATAGCTATTATTTATACGGATTGACAGCCACTCCTTTTCGGAAATACAATGATGGTAAACTTATCTTTATTCATCTTGGAGAAATAATCGCCGAGATAACAGCGCAGCAGACCGGCCGGAATAAAAAGACTACTGTTATTATACGTGATACAGATCTGGATGTGCCTTTTAATTCAAAGACCGACAGGTTCGAAACGCTTTCAAAGATATTGGTACATGATTCTTCCAGAAATAGATTGGTTTTGAATGATATTACGCATGAACTAGATAGCGGCAAGAAAATAGTTGTGTTAACAGAACGAAAAGAACATATTGATTCACTGCGCCAATATCTCAAACAATCGTACGAGGTCGTTACATTGAGTGGAGAAGATTCTGAAAGCAGTAGAGCTGTTAAATGGAAAATACTGAATGCAGGAAATTACCAGGTATTAATTACAACCGGACAGTTTTTCGGCGAAGGAACCGATATTCAAACTGCTTCATGTTTGTTTCTGATATATCCGTTCTCTTTTGAAGGCAAATTAATACAGTACATGGGTAGAGTACAGCGTTCTGAAATAACACCTGTAATATATGACTACCGTGATATTAAGATTGATTATCTAAATAAAATGTTTTTAAAAAGAAATGTTTATTACCGTAAACTGAAAAAGCAGGCGAATTTATTCGATGATGTTGTTGATGGAGACAAGGTCGGTTCGGAGAAAGTCAAGGGGTTGGCTATTGATAAGAAAATACAAATACCTATTGAGTCATTGGAGTTCAGATATGGCAGCATTGCATTTACGTACACACCTGCTGAGTTAAATCTTAAAATTGAATTTGAAATAGGGCATGATGATATTCGCCCGGAATTCGAAGTTCTGAAACCGTATTTTACCAAAGTATTAAAATCAAAGCATATTAATGTATCTGTATACGCAGAAATTGAAAATGAGAAGTTGATATCCCAATTAGCAACCTCGGAAGATGTTAAAAAGATTGATCGGGAAATTATTGAAAGCGTTCGTTTTCAATTTGCTACTAAACCTATATTTAGCCGAACAAGTCCTGATAAGGGGAATTATAACCATCATCAGCTTCAGACAAGCCACCCTTTATACGAGTCAGGCGAAGAAATGCTGGAAGACATACTAAAGCGTTCTAAATTCAAACATCACCGTCATCTGCGATACCTGGCCGATAATCATGCAGGTCATTTATTGAAAATTCGGTTTGTATTAGAGCCATTTTCTTTTGTATTCTTATTAGAAGGCCAGGAGCAGTTTCACATTGTGCTGGAAACTCTCGATACCGAAGAAGCTACCTATCTATGGCATTTTCCCAGGGATATTTCGAGTTGCCAGGACAGTTAAAGCGAATAGAAGGATATCTCGATATGATCCGTAAGGAGGGCCGTCAGGATTTTTTAAGGAAGCCTCCGGAGAATTTCAGTCGCATTCTCCACGATTACTCCAATGATCAAAAAGGCTTTATTCTTTGGAAAGATGTTCTGAATGAAAGATTGTTTTAAGTGTCAGACATATAGGCGGCCGGAGACTACCGCGATAAATATCGATAGTTAACCAAACCCCCATTTCCCTTTACTACGGAAATCTATATTTAAGATTGAGCCGTTAAAGTTAAATATGACCAGAAGGTTTTAGTAGTCTATTCTTTTAAAGAGTTGTATAAGTACTTGATGGCTCATTATTTTCCCAATAATTCAACTAATTAGTTGAATTATTGGGAAAATTCCTACCTTTGTACTTTACCTTATCTTATAAAATTGTGATGGCAGCGGCGGCAGAAGTAGAGGCATTTTTGGAGGCATTCAAAGCTAAACTGGGCGTGTGGGGCGTAGTCTTCCGCGATGACCGGGGCAAAAATGCGCAGGCTCTTCTCTCGCTCGAAATCACACCCGCACAGCGGCAGGCTGTGTTGCAGGAGCTGCAACAGACTGACTATTGCCAGGGCCCCCTGGAGGAAAAATTATATGGTGGCGCCGATATGTGGGTGTTTGGAAAAATGATAAAAGGACAGGAAGTGTACATAAAGATCACGACCGGCTTATTGGGTGCACAGGTCATCTGTATTTCTTTTCATCTGGCAGAATACCCTTTAAGCTATCCTTTAAAAACATAGTGTATGAAAAGTCCATTTACAGGCGGTGCAGCGGTGCTGAAAAAGGAGAGCCGTGTGCTCGAGTTCAGAAAAGACTCCTTTGAGGTGTCTTACCATTATTATGTATGCGTAGACTCCGGCGAGCAGTTTACCACTACCGATATCGACACCCTCAACATCACCCAGGTACACAACAAATACCGCGAAAAATACGGTATACCGTTTACCGATGAGATAAAGAACATCCGCGAAAAATATGGCCTCAGTGCGTTTAAGATGAGTGAGGTGCTGGGGTTGGGTGTAAATGTATACCGCAATTATGAAGCAGGTGAAATGCCGAGTGTGGCTACAGGCCGCCTCATCAGGCTGGCGCAGGATGCTGCAGAGTTTGCCAAGCTGGTTGAGATGAGCCGCAATGCACTGGAGCCGCATGAGTATGCCCGCGTAAAAAAGAAGCTCGATCAAAATAAAGATGGAGGCATGCGGCCGGCAGAGTCGTGGAGCGATTTATTGTTTGGCAGCGGTTTTCCTACTATTCATAATGGCTTCAGAGTACCCAGCCTGGCCAGGGTAAGCGCCATGGTGCATTTTTTTGCGAAGCATAACAAGCCTTTTACCACCGCCCTCAACAAACTGATGTTTTATGCCGACTTTGGTCATTATAAAAAATATGGTCGGGGCATAAGTGGCGTATATTACAAAGCTATACAACGGGGCCCGGTGCCGGAAAATTATGGTGCGCTGTACAGTCATGTGGTCAACAATCATGCTGTGTGGGTAGAAGAAATAGATTTTGGCGACTATGTGGGCGAAAGATTTGTAGCGGATGATGCTATGAGCCAGCAGCCGGACGAAGAGTTGTTTACGGCAACAGAGCTCGACATGCTGGCCCGCGTGTCGGACAGGTTTAAGGGATTGTCTACAAGAGAAATTGTAGACATCAGCCATGAAGAGCCGGCCTGGCAGCATAATATAAATGAGCGCAACCGAATCAGTTTCGACTACGGGTTTGAGCTGAAAAATGTGGAATAAGGGAGCGCGAATAACGAATGAACCTGCCGTTTTCACTATTCGGAATAACAACTTTGCGGGGAGTAACTATATAGCCACACAATCGGTATTCCAATGCCAGAATTTTGTCTGCGCTATTCTGCGTTTTCTGCGGGCAACATTTCGGTGAGTTAGCGCTGCAATATTTTTCAAACGCTGCTACTACCAGCATCGGCTTTGTTTAAGAACGACAATCAATTACACCTAACCGCTGCAACCACGAGCGAGCAGATCGCTTTCCGCTGCCGGATTTGGAAAAAGAAATCGATCGTAAGGCCGGTTTGCTGATACAGTTCACCGGCCATCGTCTCCACATCAGCGTATTGAAGCAGATGGGCGATATGGTGCAGGGAAAAGTCGCTGTACACCAGCAGTTCCTTTATTTTATTGACACGAACAGTGGCAGCGTATTGAGCAATGCTCATGCCTTCGCTTTCTACAAACAGCCGCTCCGCAAGTATCAACGACACAGGCAGATGTGATTCGGGCAGAAAAGACAGATCGATTATTTTTTCTGCAGGCTGATTGACCGCATACGCGGCAGCAATTGCTGTTTTAATAAGATCAACAAGGGCTGCGCCCTCACTGGCCGGTAAATGCTGCCCGGCGAGTGATGCTTTTGGTGAGTGATGAATAGGGGAGGGCATAGTGCACCAATCAGTGTAAGAGCGTGATTAAATAGCTGCGACCCCGGCCTGTACCTGCAGTTTCCTGGTGGCTTGCCTGTATTGTGAAGGCGTAACACCGGTGAGTTTTTTAAACTGGGCCGACAGGTGATGTACGCTGCTGAAGCCGGTTTCAAAAGCGATTTCGCTGAGAGATAACTGATCGTAGTCCAGCATTTTTTTTACCCGGTCGAGCCGCAGCTGAATAAAATATCGCTCCACGGTGATACCCTCTGTGCGTGAAAACAGGTCGCTGAGGTAGCCAAACTCATAGTTTAAGCGGGCGGCAATAAAGCCCGACAGTTTATACGACTGCGCCTCGTCACCAAGGGCCAGGTAATCGCTCACCGCCAGTTTTATTCCTTCAATAAGCTGGCTCATGCGGTTTTCGATGATCTCCAGCCCTACCTGCTGCAGGCTGTTTTTCAGCTTTTGTTGTTGGCCGGTACCCGGTTCCTGTGCAAGTGTAATCCTGCCCATGCTTACGCCGGCATAGGCTATTTGCAGGCTGTTTAGCAGATGCTCAACCATGAGAATACATCGCTGGCAAACCATATTTTTTACATGCAGGCTATACGGG
>JAGODE010000415.1 GCA_017998385.1 Chitinophagaceae bacterium
ACGGTGGACAGTATGGAGTCGCCATTTTATCAAAATATACGCTGACCAACACGCAGGTGCATCGTTTACCCACCGACACAAAAGCGGGAGGGGAGCCACGGGTACTTGCCACTGCTGCCGTCACACTTCCCGGCGATAAACTGCTGACCATTGGCTGTACGCATCTCGATGCCGAAAATGATCCGGCCAGCAGACTGTTGCAGATTCGTGAGATTAACCGCCTTGCCGGCGAGATGAGCACGCCGTTTCTGATTGCCGGCGACTTTAATGCCACCGAAGGCAGTTCCGTGATTAATCTGCTTGATGAAAAATTTGTACGCACCTGTCAGTCCTGCCGACCAACTTTTCCGGACAGTGATGCACGGGCTATTGATTTTATTGCCTACCGTTTGCCGCAGCATTTTTCCGTAAAAGAACATCAGACAATTTCCGGAACTACTGCTTCCGATCATTTCCCTGTGGTAGCTACGCTGGAGATGAAGTTTTAATCAATCGCTTATTATTTTTTTAGGTATCGGCTAAAAGAGGGGGCCAAACCGGAGCAGTATGATCTGCCAGGAGATTGCAGGTATTCTGCAACAGTTCCATTCCAGAGGTGAGAAGGTTTATGCTGCCACTTCAAAGAAATTGAATCTAATTGTTATTTAACATAATATAAATTATAGGAAAAAAATAAAGCCCAACCTTGACGCTCAAAATAGTCCCTGAGAATTAATTTAGCTTGCACGGATTCACCAAAGTCATCCATTTACCAATAACTGCCACATGAAACTATTTCTGTCTATACTCGCGTTACTCAACGGCGCTTATATGTTGCTCGATGGAATTGTTGTATTGCTTAAAGGAAAATATATCGGACCGCAAAAACCTGGCCCCTGGGCAAACCTGTTTTACAAATTGAATATTGACGTATTCCGGCTTGGGCCGCTTTTTGTCGTTTTCGGATTGCTTTGGCTGGCATGGTTATATGGTTTCCGGACCAGTCAAAACTGGGCTTATATGTACGGCCTCCTGATTTCCATCTTCACGCTGTGGTATCTGCCCATCGGAACCCTGTTTTCTGTGATCATTTTCGTGGTACTTTTAACGATGAAAAATAAGCTCGGCCTTGTATAAATACCCGGCTGGTCAACTTCACAAATTGTCGCATTTTTGAATCTCCGGACTTGAATTATCTCAAATCCATATTCTCCCGCTCCAAATCCCTGATGCTGTATGGCAGCCTGCTGGCCGTGCTGGTTTTTTTGCTGAAATGGCTGCAATGGAAATTCCTGATTGTCGACAATTCGATCGAGATCTATAGCGGGCTCATCGCCGTATTCTTTACGATCCTGGGCATCTGGGTGGCCACACAGCTGGTAAAACCCAAAATTGAAACCATCACCGAAACGGTGATCATCGAAAAAGAAATCTATGTGCCCCCGCAACCAGCATTTTCGATCAATCAGAAAGAACTGGAAAGGCTCAATCTGAGCAGCCGTGAGTACGAAATCCTGCAGCTTTTAGCCAAAGGTTACAGCAATGCCGACATGGCCGGCAACCTGTTTCTCTCACTCAGTACCATCAAAACCCATGTTTCCAACCTCTACTTCAAGATGGATGTAAAAAGCCGTACCCAGGCCATCGAAAAAGCTAAAAGACTGAAAATCATAATATAAAGATCTGATACTAAAGTACAATTTTCCTCAAAAACCTATTTTGGTACTAAAGTATGAGTGGTCCATACCGCCCGGTTTTTAGTTTTGGGTCAATCAACAAAACAAACATCAAATGAGAAAAACTGTCCTGATCTTTAGCCTCATCCTGGGTGCCATTATGAGCATCAATATATTCGTAATGGTCAATATGCTGTACAACAACCCCGACTTCAAGGGCAATGATGTATTGGGTTATACCGTGATGGTTGTTGTGTTCTCCCTGATCTTTTTTGGCGTCCGGAATTACCGCAACAAACAACTGGGCGGTTATATCAGTTTCGGCAAAGCCTTTACCACTGGTGCACTGATCGCTTTTATTGCATCGACCATTTATGTGGCAGTCTGGCTTTTTTACTATTACCTGTTCGTTCCTGATTTTATCGACGTATACACCCGGCATGTGTTGAAAAATACCTCTGCTACCGAACTGGCCGCCAAAACCAAAGAAATGGCCGACTTTAAAGAGATGTATAAAAATCCGCTGTTTACCATACTCATCACCTATTCGGAAGTTTTACCCGTTGGCCTCGTCGTGGCCCTGGTAAGCGCTTTTATTCTTAAAAGAAAAAAGAAGGCGGAGGGTTAAAGGTGGAAGGTTGAGGGCTGGCCCGCCAGGCATGGCGGGCCTACGAATCATTATACCTTTTTCAACCTTCCCCCATCAACCTTTTACCTTGCCGGCCCGCCAGGCATGGCAGGCCTACAAATCAAATCACTGCTTCTGCCTTCCCCCATCAACCTTCTACCTTGCTGGCCCGCCAGGCATGGCGGGCCTACAAATCATTATACCTTTTTCAACCTTCCCCCATCAACCTTTTACCTTGCTGGCCCGCCAGGCATGGCGGGCCTACGAATCATTATACCTTATACCATATACCTTATACCTTCTACCTCTTACTTAAAACTTATCACTTCCCTGCTTCAACTTTCCCTCAAAATTCCATCCTTACCTTTGCAGCCGTATGAAGATCCTGATTGTGGAAGATAACCGGGAGCTGGCCCAGAGTATGTTGTATTACCTGGAAGGTGAGCGGTATATCTGTGAGTGGGCCGGCAATTTTGAAGAGGCGGCTGAAAAACTGAGTCTCAACTCGTACGACTGCATTTTACTCGATATCATGCTGCCCGACAATAATGGACTGGAACTGCTGAAACTCATCCGCCGCGATAAGATCAGCAGCGGCGTACTGATCATATCTGCCAAAAATGCGCTGGACGATAAAGTGACCGGCCTCGAGGAAGGCGCCGATGATTATATCACCAAACCCTTTCACCTGCCCGAGCTGCATGCCAGGGTACGAGCGGTATTCCGGCGAAAAAAACTAAATGGCTCCAATAAAGTCAGCTTCAATGAAATCTCGTTGAATACCGATACGCTGGAGGTATATGTA
>JAGODE010000002.1 GCA_017998385.1 Chitinophagaceae bacterium
AGTATATATACTACATGAATGATATTGCTTTGCAGACAAAACATTCATCCCTGTTTCTATTGTTTATAATCACCGATAATCCTTTCTTTGTTGAGGTTTAAGGCATAACAATCCAACCCAATGAGGAATAAAAAGGCAACAGTTCTGATAGTGGACGATCATACAAACTTTGTAGATCGTATGGTCGGTCTCCTCGATGAGGCCGGCGGAACCAGCCGCATCTCTACTGCTGGCAGCTATCAGGCTGCCGTACATATTCTGGAGCAGCACGAACCAGATGTAATCTTACTCGACATCAGTATGCCCGATAAAAATGGCATGGACCTGCTTCAATATATTTCGCAAAACAATTATCAAAGTACAGTTGTCATGCTTTCAAACCTGTCTGCTACCTATTATCAGCAGGAGTGTAAGCGATTGGGCGCAGATTTTTTTCTCGATAAAACCACGGAATACGAATTAGTAACAGGCATTATTGACAGATTCAATAACAACTGATCCGATACCAAGGCACAGGAAACGACGATAAAGAACAATATACCCGGAAGAGTACCACAAACCAGGATCCGAATGAAGAAGAGTTGGACAACGTTCAAACAGATTATTAATGCCTCACAAAGCGACAAGGAGCTGTTTCTTTCACTAATCGATGAAAAAGGAACAATCCGTACTGCTAATGCCAGCATGCTGCGAAGCCTCGAGCTAAAGGATCCCCGTGCTCACACCATTAACTTTTTTGATCTCGTTCCCCCTGAACATGCCGAATATCTCCGCCGTAAGATGGAAGAAGCTGCTGCTACAGGCAATGCAACCGATATAGAGCTGTATGTACGCAACGGGCAGTACCATCCCATGAAGTGGCAGCTCAACTGCCTGCACGAAAATGACAGCAACAATACTACTTTCTTTTGCCTTGGCTACAAACTGCTTGATGATGAGCGCCAGGAACGCTTTTACAACCTGGTACAGCACCATAGTCAGTTACTAATGGAAGGTATCAGCGGCATTATATTTCAGGACACAACTGGCGAGGTAATAGCAGCCAATCAAAAACTGGCCGCTTTGTTCGGAACCACGCTCGAGCGGCTGTACCAGTTGAAAGATATAGCCCAACTGTGGGATACGACCTGGCTTATAACCGATGAATCGGGCCAGCGCGTCACCTACGAGCAAACGCCCATGTACCTGGCTCTTCAGACCGGACAGTTACAGCGTAAAACCATGCTGATACAGCTGGCTTCGGGTGAGCAGCGCTGGTTTCTGATGCAATCGCAACCGCTATCGCATTTTAATAACGAACAGGAAGAACAAGCGGTAGCTTCCAGCGTAATCGATCTTACACAGGAGCGCCGGCTGATGCACGATTTACAGAAACAGGAAATCCTGCTGCATGCTTTTCTGCAGGAAACACCAAACCTGGCCTGGGTGATAGACGAAGACGAAACCCTGCTGTTTGCCAGCAAAGCATTTCTCGACTATTTTAATCTCACTGAAACGGCCATAGGTAAAAAAGTAACCTCACTCGTTCCTCCAGCCATTTCACAGGCCGTATATGATTTTCATCTGGATGTGCTTGACTCTGGCCGTACCGTAGAAACAACACAGGAGCTGAAACTCGCCAACGGAGAGAATATCATTTCACATATAAATCTTTTTCCCGTAAACCTGCCATCTGGCAGGAGGCTCATCGGCGGACAGTCTGTAAGCCTGCCCGATAAGACCCGTATGGAAAAAGAACTGCGCAATGCGCAGGAGCGTGTATTTGCCCTGAGCCGGGCTACTTCCGATGCCATCTGGGAGTGGGATATGCAAACCGGTCAGATCTTCCGCAATGAAACGCTGATGGATATGATCGGATATCAGCCAGACAATAGCCGTGGACTCAGCTGGTGGTTGCGCCGCGTACACCCCGATGATCGCAATCGTGTATCGGACAAGGTGAAAGAAGCGACCGATAATATGCAGCAATCCTGGCAGGACGCCTACCGCTTCAAATGCGCCGATGGCTCTTACAAATACATCCAGGACCGCGGTTTTGTAGTGTACGAAAATGGGCTGCCGGTAAAAATGATCGGTTCGCTGCAGGACATATCCGCGCTTAAGGAGCTTGAGGAAAAACTGCGCGATGAGCGTGTGCAAAGACAAAAAGAGATTTCTGAGACCATGATACAGGTAGCAGAAAATGAACGCACCCGCATTGGTCATGAACTGCACGATAATGTGAACCAGATACTGAGCACAGCCAAGCTATTTGCCGATATGCTCTCGCCGGCCAACAGGGATCAGCAGATGATAAAAGATAAACTCGCAGACTACCTCGTACTGGCTATTGAAGAAATACGCAAACTCTCCCGCGACCTGGTAGCGCCCCAGCTGAAAGAAGAAAGCCTGATCGATAGTATTCGCCTGCTCACGGTAGATCTTGAGATGGCACACGATATGGAGATAAGGTTTACCCATGATCAGGAGGTAGAACAACTTTCGCCCGGAAAAAAAGTAACCCTCTTCCGCATAGTGCAGGAACAACTGAAAAATATCATTAAGCACAGCCAGGCTACACTTACAGAAATCATGCTGCAGTATAATCCCGCCGAAGTAGTACTGCAGATAAAGGACAACGGAACAGGATTTGAACCCAAACAAACCTACCGGGGCATCGGCCTGTCTAATATCTACGAGCGCACCAAATTTTATAACGGTGTAGTCGATATAAAAGCCGCAACAGGTAAAGGCTGTACCCTTACTGTTACCATTCCGGTAGGGGACTAACCTGCAGCTGCGGCGCGGGTAAATGTTTCTAGATATTGCGTGATATATGCCTCTTTTTCCCTGCGCCGGTATTGAAGTATAAACCGGGGATGTGGTAAAGGAAGAATCTCCTGAAACCAGCCATGCTTTTGGTTGAGATCATTAAAGAACCGGAAGTTCTTTTCACCTCCAATACAGATACAACTATGCCGGTTTACCGGCCACCGGTATTGTTCTTCAATACAGTTTACGATAAAAGGAGTCACCCTTTTCTGTAATACAGGGTCATCATAATAGTTGATGTTTCGCCCGTCTTTTATCAACCCCAACGGACAGACAGAACCGATAAAAAAATGCCGGTAAAAGGCAGCAGGGCCGCCATAGGCTTCAATCATTTCATAAATAAAAGCGGCAGAGAGTTCGGTACCCGCACCAAAGCCGTGGGCGATGCGGCAATATTGAGTCAGCTGCAATGGCGCTGTAAAATTGATACCGGTAATGCCGGCCCCATAGCGTCCCGGATTGATGCCGAAGGCCAGGGTACGGGTGCCGGCATCGGAAAAAAAACGCGCATAAAAAACGGCCATTGCTTCCCGTACTGCCGGCTGTTGCTGTGGATGCAGCCAGCCATAACCTCGGGGCAGCTTTCCTGGCTGCAGAGAAGTATAGAAATCAAGCACATATTGACCAAAATCCATCATACTGATAAAGCTACAAACAAGTGGCGGAAACAAATGCTGACCAGTGCTGAAGGTTTTTTAACGTTAAAAAGATGTTTTTTCACCTGTTTTTTATGGTTAAAAAACATCCAGAAACGAGTTTTTTCTCTTTGCAATACGGCGTTTATATCCGTAAACTGCATTCCGCTTTCAGTGATTTATGCCCAACACAGTGACCAAAATATTTACGCTCATCATAATTCATGAAGGAGTACAAAAACAGTTTGTTTCCGAATTGAGACGGACTGGTTACCGCCACTACATTGTGGTTCGGATAGATAATGAAGATGCCATCTTTGTGCCAGACGCCGACCGACGTTATTACCTGCTGGGTCCGGCTGGCCATCAGCGACCCGATGACGGGTCTGTTAGGTCTGAAATTGTACGAAAACTTGAAGAGATCTTCAGATGGGCATAATAATGGCTTGATCATAATCAGCGGTACGGCTAATATGCATCATGCCCTCCTGTCTGCCTGGCCAATAGTTTTGGAGACCAAACCAGCACCTGTTTACCCAAAATTTATACGTATGAAAAAAATGGTAGCCGCTTTCGACGGACTGAAATTTTCCACCAGCACGCGCGATTACGCACTTTATCTGGCGGGGCTGAGTAAAGCCCACCTCGTAGGCGCTTTTATGGATGATCCAACCTATACCAGCTATAAGATCTATGACCTGGTTGTAAAGGAGGGCGCTACCGATGCCGGGGTTAAAAAATTTGAGGAAAAAGACCGGCTTACGCGCGATGCTGCAGCTATAGCCTTTGAAAAATCATGCCGCGAAGCGGGCATTGTATATTCACTGCATCACAACAGGCGTATTGCCATCCAGGAAATAAAACATGAAAGCATTTATGCCGACCTCATGCTGATAGACGCAAAAGAAACGCTCACTCACTATGCGGAAAAGCCGCCAACAAGGTTTATTCGCGATCTGCTTACAGATACCCAGTGCCCGGTGTTGCTGACGCCAACAAGGTTTAAACCTATTAAAAAACTCGTATTACTGTATGATGGCGAGCCGTCATCGGTACATGCTGTTAAAATGTTCAGTTACCTGCTGCCCGAACTCAAAGAGCTGGAAACAGAAGTACTGTCTGTCAATACCGGAAAAGGCGGCCACCATCTGCCAGATAATAAACTCATGAAGGAATTGATGAAAAGACATTTTCCTTCAGCACGTTTTACTGTATTAAAGGGAAATGCAGAAGAACAGATTATTAAGCACTTACAGAAAGCCGGTGACCAGACACTGGTCGTCCTGGGCGCATACAGACGGGGCACTGTCAGCCGCTGGTTCAGAGAAAGTATGGCAGATACGTTAATGCGTGGGCTGAAACTGCCTTTATTCATCGCTCATAACAAATAAACCGGTTTACCGGTCGGTTAATTCATAATCCGGCCGTACATATGAGTATAATCAAAGCTTTCTGTGACGGGTATCAGGATTTTTTGCTATGCTAAAGGGCTAGCTTCGAAACCTTAAATGCAGCGCAATGAAATCAGTTCTTTCTCCCGAAATCAATGAAGTGCTGAATACAGCGCATTACCGCCCGGCTATATCCATCATATTGCCGTTTGAGCCTAAAATGAGTTTGAGGGCAGAGCTTACGCATGCGCTCGAGCTGGCGGCCAATAAGGTACAACGCCAGTTGGAACAGCAATATAGCGTTATGGTCATCGAACCGGTGATGCTAAAGCTGCGCAAACTCATTAAGGAGATCAACTTCAACACACATAAGAAAAGCATAGCGCTCTACGTGTCTCCTATATTTGAGAAGGTATTATACCTCGACATTCCGGTGGAGGAACGCGTGATTGTGGATGAATCGTTCGAAATCCGCGATCTGGTATATAGTAAGAAACAGATTCACAAATACCTGGTACTGGTGCTGGGTGGCAACGAAAGCCGGATGTTTGTAGGCAATACACGCAGTTTCGTGCGTATACTCAGCGATACCCCGCAGCCGGCCGCTGCCTTTGAAAACGATGCGCCTGAGCGGGTGGCCAATTTTTCTGATCCTTCGGCACGGCAGGAAGTGCTGATGGAAAAATTTCTTCGTCATATCGATAACTCACTCGACCTTGTTTTGCACGCATACCCACTGCCGCTGTTTGTAATGGGATCCGAAAGAATGATGGGCCACTTTAAAAAACTGACACACCATGGTCACCTGGTCATTGATTACGTACAGGGTAATTACGAACAGGCCGCACCCGAATTCCTGAAACATGCATTGCAGCCATTTGTGGCCGACTGGAGTAAAGTGCTGCAGGCAGATATCATGCATCATCTCGAAGAAGCCGCAGGTACGCATAAACTGGCTGTTGGTATCAAAGATGTATGGCAGGCAGCTCAGCAGCATAAGGGACGCCTGCTCGTGGTAGAAAAAGATTATATGTATCCTACCAGCGACCGTGAGCGCGAGGCTCCCGTCATGAATGTTAATGGCGTTTATCACCCGTTTTCCTATATAAAAGATGCCGTAGACGACATTATCGAAAAAGTGCTCGAATGTGGCGGCGATGTGGAATTTGTTGATCCCGGTGTAATGACTGGTTATGAGCGGATTGCCCTTATTCAGTACTACTAATCTGCCCGCTGCCGGGTATAAAACTCTGGTTATGCAAAAAATACTGGCTCCTACCGATTTTTCTGACCCCTCTGTAAATGCAGTGACCTGGGCGGCCGACCTGGCCTGTGTATCCGGCGCTGAATTGTATGTATTGCATGTAAGCCCCCTGCCCGCATCTTACAGTGAAGTGGCACCACCGGTTTCTATGATTCAGGATATGCACGAACGGGCAGTAAAGCGTATGAAGGAACTGAAAGAAAAGCTGCTGCAGCACACGCACGACAGTATCCGTATTCATACACAAATAAGCCAGGGCGATGTATTACTCGAGATCGAAAGCCTCGCAGGTAAAATCGATCCTTTTGCCATAGTAATGGGTCCCGAGGGCGAGGGCGCCCTGCAACGCCTGCTTACCGGTAGCCATACCCTGGCTGCTGCCAAACAGAGCAGATACCCGGTCATAGTGGTACCTGCAGGTTGTCACTATTCTAAACTTAAAAGAATTGGCCTGGGTATTGAACTCAACGAAGTGATAAAAACCATTCCGGTTGATTTTATAAAGCGCCTGCAACAGCAGTTTCATGCAGCCCTTTATGTATTCCATATCAGTATAGTACCCGGAGCACCGCTGTCGGGTGAGCGAAAAGAAGAAGCCGACTGGTTGTCTGAACTGCTGAAAGATATGGAGCCACAGTACCATTATCTCTACCAGGAAAATGTAGAAGAAGGGCTTTGCCGCTATGCAGAGAAATATCAGCTGGATATGCTGATTGTTTTTCCGCACCGCCGCAATTTTTTCAGGCGGCTGTTCTTTCCCGGTCATACCCGGGCCCTGGCTCTTCACAGCAATATACCCGTGTTATTTTTTCACGATTAAAAGAATACCATGTCTGTTTATATCCGTCCGTTCAATACTATTGGCCTGTCAGATATTCCGGCTGTAGGGGGAAAGAATGCTTCCCTGGGAGAAATGATCAGTCAGCTGGCCACCAGAGATATTCCCGTGCCAGAGGGATATGCCGTGACGGCAGAAGCTTTCGAAGATTTTTTAACCTACAATCAGCTGCATGAGCCATTGCAGCAATTAATGCAGGAACTGGATAAGGCAACATATGCCAACCTCCGTACTGTTGGTGCCCGTGCCCGCCAGTTGATGCTGGCAGCACGATTGCCACAGAACCTGCAGGAGGCAATACTTGACGCATATCGTCAGCTGCAATCAGATGCACTTCTTGCAGTGGCTGTACGCAGTAGTGCTACCGCAGAAGACCTGCCTACTGCCAGCTTTGCCGGGCAGCATGAGTCTTATCTCAACATAAGCGGTGCGCCGGCATTATTGCGAGCCGTACAGGATTGTTATGCCTCTTTATATACAGACAGGGCTATTAAGTACCGCGAGGATAAGGGCTTTGAACATTCCAAAGTTGCCTTATCAGTTGGCGTGCAGCGTATGGTGCGCTCCGACCTTGCGGGCTCAGGCGTTTTATTTACGCTCGAACCCGAATCGGGTTTTGCCAATATTGTTCATATCAGCAGCGTATGGGGGCTTGGCGAAAACATTGTACAGGGTACGGTTACCCCGGATGAATACTGGGTCTTCAAACCCATGCTGCAAAAGGGATATCAGCCCATAGTGCAGCGGCGTCTGGGAGAAAAGGCAAAAACAATGATCTATGGCACTACCCCGGAAGCGCCTGTAGTGAATGTTGATACGACACCGGAAAAAAGAAGGCAGTATGTACTTTCCGATAAGGAAATAACTGACCTCGCCCGCTGGGGCGTGATCATAGAGAAACATTATGGCAAACCCATGGATATTGAATGGGCGAAAGATGGGCAAACGGGTAAGCTGTATATCATTCAGGCACGGCCCGAAACCGTGCATGCCAGGGAAAAAGGATTGCAACTGGAAGAATACCGGTTGAAAAGTACCGGGGAAGTACTGGTAGAGGGTCAGGCCATCGGCAGCCACATTGCCACTGGCATAGCACGCATTCTGCAATCACCTGCAGAGGCAGACCGGCTGCAACCCGGCGATATTGTGGTAACCGATCTGACAAGCCCCGACTGGGATCCGCTGCTGAAACAGGCAGGAGGCATTATTACCAATAAAGGCGGACGTACCAGCCATGCTTCTATTGTAGCCCGCGAGCTGGGTGTACCCGCTATTGTTGGCTGCAACAATGCTACTTCTGCAATCAAAGAGGGAGAATGGGTTACGATTTCCTGTGCAGAAGGAAAAACCGGCCGGGTCTACAGGGGACAGATCAATTTTGAAATAATGCGTACCGACTTCTCAACGGTCAGCCGGCCGGCACATACTGCAGCCATGCTCATAGCGGGTGACCCTGACAAGGCTTTTCAGCTTTCTTTCTATCCATCAGACGGCATTGGTCTTATGCGCATGGAATTTGCCATCACACATTCTATACAGGTACACCCCATGGCGCTTGTACATTTTGATCAGTTAAATGAAAATGATCAGGCTGCTATTGAGCGTATTGTGCGCCCATATACAGATAAAAAAGAGTTTTTTATTGACAGGCTGGCTCAGGCTGTCGCTACAATGGCCGCTGCATTTTATCCACGCCCGGTAATTGTACGCATGAGCGATTTCAAAACAAATGAATATGCCAACCTTACAGGCGGCCGGGCCTTTGAACCTGCAGAAGAAAATCCCATGCTTGGCTTCAGAGGAGCTTCCCGTTATTATCACGAGCGGTATCGGGAAGGATTCCGGCTGGAGTGTGCCGCCATTAGTCGTGTCAGAGATGAAATGGGACTCACCAACGTAAAAGTAATGATCCCGTTTTGCCGTACACTCGAAGAAGGCCGGCAGGTAATTGACACTATGCAGTCTTTTGGACTGGTACAACACAAAAACGGCCTGGAGGTATATGTAATGGTGGAAATACCCAGCAATGTGATACTGGCCAGCCAGTTTGCCGAAATATTTGATGGATTTTCGATCGGGTCAAATGACCTCACACAGCTCACACTGGGCATCGACCGCGATTCGGCAGTGATCAGTTCTTTGTTTGATGAACGCAATGAAGCCGCACGTACACTTATTGCCGAAGCTATTCATAAAGCCCGTGAGGCCGGTATTCCTATAGGCCTTTGCGGACAGGCTCCCAGCGATTATCCGGCCTATGCGCATTTCCTGGTTCACGAGGGTATTAACAGCATTTCTTTTAATCCAGATGCGTTTTTGGAAGGCCTTCAGCATATAACAGATGCTGAGAAAGATCTGGCAGTTGTAAAAGCCTGATGACTATCAGCAGTGCTGTTGAGGTGCGTCAGACACAGGGTTACACAAAGCAACTACCTTACCTGTCTAAAATAATTTGTTATGAACGATACAGGAAAAATCATCCTGGCATTTGCTGCCGGTGCACTGGCCGGAGCAATAGCAGGTGTCTTACTGGCTCCCGATAAGGGAAGCGAAACCCGTCGCAAAATGTCCGAGGGCATGAAAGATCAGTTTGCAAAAGGGCGTCAGAAATTTGACGATCTTAAAGAACAGTTTGAACAGGCGGTAAAAGATAAGGTTCAGGAAATGGTTTAAGGCCGGTGTTATAAAGTAAGAGTATGGAAAAAATTTTTTCCGCAGCAGAGAAGCTGGCAGATACGCTGCATCAATATGCAGATACCCGCATCGAGAGCGCAAAACTTTCCGTTGCAGAAAAAAGTTCTGCTGCCATTGCAAACATGGCAGCAGCTTTCTTTGTAGCCATGATACTGGCTTTCTTTTTTCTCTTTGCCGGTATAGCCGCAGCGCTGGCACTTGCCCCGGTCGTAGGCAGCCACTGGCTGGCCTTTTTGCTGGTAGCCGTTCTCTGGCTGCTTATTGGCCTGGTCGTCTGGAAAGGCAGGCAAAGACTTATTCGTCTGCCTGTAATGAATGCAATGCTCCGGCAGTTTTTTAATGACCATGAAAAAGATCAATAGTCTAACACAACTCAGGGCCGAAAAGCAGCGGCTGCAACTACTGCGTATGCAGCAGGAAGGCCAGTTGCGGGAAGAGTGGCATACACTAAAGTCCATGCTTCGTCCATCTGGCATACTTAGCTCCGTATTTGACAGAAAGCCGTCTACAGGCGAATCTCCCCGAAAGGATACTGTTAGTAAATTTATGTATCGCAAACTGGCGTCATGGCTTTTGCAAAAGCTGGCTAACAGGCATCATAAAGCCGGGTAATTGTCAAACTAGTTTGTAACTTACTTCTCTATTTTTCACTTAACCAACGCGGCACGATGCAGGATACTACCCAGCTTGCCCGGCCTCTGCAGGGACTTACACAGACAGAGGCTGAAAGCAGGCTTAAGCAATTCGGCCACAACAAATTCAAAACGGCCGGATCCGGAGGCCTGTTTAAGATCATATCGGGCATTGTGCGTGAGCCCATGTTCATTCTGCTGAGTATTGCCTGCCTGCTTTATTTTATACTCGGACAAGTAAGTGAGGGCCTGCTCATGCTGGCAGCCATGCTGGTTGTGACAGCCATTTCCCTGTACCAGGAATTGCGGAGCAGCAATGCCATCGCCGCATTGCAGCAACTGACGGCACCACGGGTGCAGGTGATACGAGACGGACAGCTGCAATCCATCGCTGCAGAAAATATTGTACCCGGCGATCTCCTGCAGCTCGAGGAAGGCATGACGGTGCCGGCCGACGCAACAATTATACGCCAGCACGATCTGAGTGTCAACGAATCGGTGATAAGCGGCGAATCGTTGCCGGTAGAAAAATCAGGAGAAGGCGGGCAGCAGCTCTTATATCAGGGAACAACGATCAATAGCGGGCAATGCCTGGCCGGGGTGACCGCTACGGGTAATAATACCGTACTCGGAAAACTGGGAAAAATGGTCGGCAGCTATGAAATGCCCCCCACACTTTTGCAGCAGCAGACTGCTGCATTAGTGAGAAGGCTCGCCTTATTCGGTATATCGGGCTTTGTAGTGATACTGCTGGTCAACTACCTGCACGATCAGCAATGGCAAAACAGTTTACTGCTGGCACTTACACTGGCGATGTCTGCTGTACCGGAAGAAATACCCGTTGCCTTTTCCTCTTTTATGGCATTAGGCTCCTACAAAATGAGCCGGCTGGGTATTATATCGCGCCGTCCGCAGGTGATTGAAAACCTGGGCGCCGTATCCGTGGTATGCCTGGATAAAACCGGTACAATTACCGAAAATAAAATGAGGCTGAGGGAGTGGTATGATTTTACAACGGGTATATCCAGCGAGTGGGATCCGGCCAACGCAACAGCAGCTTCCTCTCTTTTATACTTTGCGGTACTGGCAAGTGAGCGGAGGCCCTTCGATGCCATGGAAAAAGCCATCTGGGAAGCCTGGCAGCAACTGCCGGATAAAGAATCATCACTTCCCGCCATGATCCACGAATATCCCCTTGAAGGACGCCCGCCCATGATGACCCATGTATACGAAAATGATACCGTAGCGGGTAAAGGAGCGGCTGAACGTGTGATGCGTGTATGCCGGTTAACCACTGCGCAACAGCAACAGGTGGTCTTGAAAATAGAGGAGATGGCCAAAAACGGATACAGGGTAATTGCAGTTGCAAGTGCAGCTATAAAAAAACCTTTTCCGCAAAAGCAGGATGACTTCAACTGGCATTTTCAGGGATTGCTTGCACTGTATGATCCGCCACGGGCCAATATGCCTGAGGTGATCAGCAGATTTTATTCGGCCAATATTGATGTCAAAATACTTACAGGCGATCATGCACCTACAGCAGCCAATATTGCTACACAGATCGGCATAAGGAACACCGATAAAATCATCACAGGCGACCAGGTGCTGCAGATGGATGAGCAAGAATTGCGGAAAAAGGTAACCCAGTACACGCTTTTTGCACGCATGTTTCCGGAAGCCAAACTGCGTGTGATAGAAGCACTCAAAGCAAATGCCGCCATTGTAGCCATGACGGGCGATGGTGTGAATGATGGCCCCGCATTGAAAGCGGCCAACATTGGTATTGCACTCGGTCAGAAAGGAACCGAAATAGCCAGGCAGGCTGCAGACCTTGTAATAACCGATGATGACCTTGGAAAGATGGTACTGGCCATCCGCGAAGGGCGAAAGATATTCAGCAACCTTAAAAAAGCGATCCGCTACATTATCTCCATACATATTCCGATCATTCTTACCGCAGCTTTACCTGCACTGCTCGGCTGGACTTTTCCCAATATTTTTACCCCTATCCATGTCATCTTTCTTGAGCTGATCATGGGCCCTACCTGTTCAATATTTTTTGAACGCGAACCGGTAGAAGCAGATATTATGCAGCAACAACCAAGATCTTCGGCCGGCAGTTTGTTTACCCGTGGCGAAATGATAATAAGTGTTGTGCAGGGACTCATGATTACAGCCGGTGTGCTTGGACTGTACTACTATTACATGCAGCAGCAGGCCACCCTGGAACAAACACGCACTATTGTTTTTTCTACACTCATCATCAGTAATATCTTCCTTACATTCAGCAACCGCTCATTTACGAATAGTGTTATTTATACATTGAGGCATCGCAACAATCTGACCCCTGTAGTATTGCTGGCCGCTACAATGCTTTTGGTGCTCATGCTTACTGTACCGGCTGTGCGTACAATTTTTCATCTGGCTCCAATCAGCATAAACCAGTTCTGGCTATGCCTGATGGTAGGCTTTGCCAGTGTGATGTGGATGGAATTCTACAAAATTTTTATCAGGAATAAGAGAAATAAATAACACTAAGCAGCTGCAAAAAAGCCCGCCGGGAAGACCGGCGGGCTGGGAACGGACGGATAATAGTTGACGGCTATTTTATGGCAATCTGTTTACCAGCCGGTTTTTTGGCTTCTTCTTTTCGCGGGAGCAAAAGTGTGAGTACACCATCTTCATACTGCGCTTCAATTTTATCTCTGTTTACATCTTCGGGCAGGGTAAAGCTGCGGCTGAAAGAAGAATAACTGTATTCCTTTCTCGTATAACGTTTGTCTTTATCTTCTTTACTTTCCTCTTTTTCCGAACTGATGGTAACCATATTACCATCCATATCAATTTTAAAATCGTCTTTCTTCAGACCAGGCGCCGCCAGTGCTACCTGGTATTCCTTTTCATGTTCTGTGATATTAACAGCGGGTACTTTAAGCATGCGGCCAATCATGCCACCATTTTCAAACCATTCATTCCAGGGTTTGAAGAAATCGTCAAACACAGATGGAATGGTTTCATTCTGTCTGGCCAGTGATTTTGCTGACATAGTTCCTCCTTTTTTTGAAAATTTGTTATTGAATTGTTGAGTAAAGTTAAAGGGGGAAGGAGGCGGATAAAAGAACGGTTGTCAGCGACGCTGCTGACCTTGATCAGTCGCTGTAGAGCCGCGTATAATATTCATCGGCCATGCGCAGGCTGTCGAATGCCGGCCTGATATCTTCCATGCTGTGTCTGATCATGGAAAGCCAGGCACCCTGATCGTTGTAATAGAGGGGTATTACCCGCTTTTCCAATATTTCAAACAACTCATGTGCATCATTCTCATCCTGTATATGTTCGGGCAGACTGGGGTCGGTGGGGTTAATTACAAAACTGTTGATGCCATCCTGTGCAAATTCGGGAAACCATCCGTCGGGTATAGAAACATTAACAGCACCATTCATAGCAGCAGACATGCCACTGGTGCCAGATGCCTCATGGCCCAGACGGGGCACATTGAGCCATACATCGGCACCCTGTTTTAATAAACGACTGAGCTTCATTTCGTATCCTGTGAGTACGCAACAATTAGGATAAGACTTCGTCAGGTGTACCAGCTTATCGAAAGTAGCAATGGCGGTATAATCCATCGGGTAAGGTTTGCCAGCCCAGATAAGCTGCACCGGGCGGTCTGCATTCGTAAGCAGCCGGTGCAGGCGTTGCATATCGTTTAATAATAATGCCGGCCGTTTATATCCTGTAAATCGTTTGGCAAAAACAATGGTGAGCACATGCTCATTGTAAATCTCGCCACACTGATCGGCCACCAGCTCAAAAAGCTGCTTTTTACCCCTGGCTTTTTCGCTCAGAAGGGCTCCATCATCATGGTTTTGCAATGCCTGATACATGGCAGGATGATGCCAGTAGGAAAAGTCCTGTGCATTGGTAATAGAAATGGTGGGACAAGAGTCGGCACTTCGGATGCTTTGCAGGTAGCGGCCATGCCGTGCAGATACGCCATTAGCCCTGCCCGCCAGCTTCAATGCTGTAAGAGTCAGATCCATTACACCGTCTTCTGTGTGACTGACAGATCGTACCAGTTCCGCCGAAAGGCCATTGCAATAACCCAGCTTATGCAGCAGACTGGTCTGTATACGCTCATTGCCGCCAGGCTCTGGTGTATGATTGGTAAAAACAAGTTTTTTCTTCAACAGGTCTGCGTTCCGGAGTTGATTGTACAGGTAGAAGGCCAGTGGTAATCCATGTGATTCATTGAGATGATAAATATCCGGTTGCCATCCGAGTATTTCCAGCAATTTGGCGCCGCCTTCTCCCAGCAGGATGGCGGCGGCGGCACGTGTCTCCGGGTTAGCATCATAAAGATGATGGCAAATGGTTTGTGCCAGGTAATCATTTTCGGGAAGATCTGTACTGAGCAGAAAAAGAGGGGCTGTTTGAAAAACTGAAGAAGGCAAATAATAAGCAGCCACCTTAACCGGATGATCGGATACAGTGATGGTCAACCGGATGCCTGTATCCTGCAAAAAACCGTACACTTTTTCCATAAAGAATACATCCATGGTCTGATCCTGCTTGCGTACCTGATCATAATAGCCGTATTTCCATAATACACCAATAGCAACAAAAGCCTGTTTCAATTGCCAGGCGCTGCGCAAATGAGATCCTGCCAGGAATCCTAAACCTCCGGCATAGGTTTTTAATGGCTGATCAATGCCATATTCCATGCAGAAATAAGCCACGCGTTTGCTGTAACGCTCATCAATAGCATAGGGAAACGTTAACTCAAAAGGCATACAAAAGATTTTTCCTACTGCTTTTCAAAACGCCCGGTACTGCGTGTAATGCGAATCCTGAACATCACAAATTTGACACGGTTGCTGTCATCAATAGTATGTTCTACTCCATGCTCATGCGGGTGTACCGTACTGCTGGTGATTAATGGAAATACACGGTCAAAAAATGTGCCCCGGGCTTCTTCCGCTTCTTTTCCCGTGAGTTCCTCAAAAACACCATACAGCAGTACACATTGCCAGTTGGCCATATCGGTCATTCGGTCTACCTCGAAGCACACGTGTGGATTTTTGCGCATAATGCTGATCTTTTGCCCCTCATTGGAGTGCCCGTAAATGTAATGACCATCGTAGGCATACGTTATGGGTACGATATATGGATGTATCCCATCCGTACACGCAATACGGCCCAGAGCCTGACTGGTGAGCAGGCTTTGAATTTGGGCATCGGTTAACTTTCCCAGCATGACATAGGTTTATTATGTTAAACAAGAGAACCTCATCTCAAATCTATCCATGCCAGCAGGCGTATTGCCTGACGGTCATCAATCCGGATTATGAGTGTGGTCAACGGCTGCGAAGCTGACCAGAATCAAGCAGCAGCCTGACGGTCGGCAATTGCAGCAACCGAACATGGCTTTTTATTTGTACTGGTCTGAAATATCAATCCACACATATAACGCCTTAAACATTATTGCTATGAATAAAGGAAAGAAAAAAGACAGTTCAAAAAAACCAGTGCCGCGTGCCGGCGATATGGATCACCCTGTTGATGCAGACGATGCTGTACATGAACCACAGGAAACTGATCATGAGATTGTAGAAGAGGAAGATACTGATGACCTGCCGCCGTATGAACCTCCGGAACCGGGCGAAGGGCCATAATAGTTTAAATAACGTAACCAGGTACAGGTAATCGCAGTAGTTTTCTGCTACTTCGGTCTATTGAAGTTAGAAAAGTGAGATCTGTGGCGCGATGGCATCATCCGACCCGAGAGCAGGAAGTAGTTCATACCGGAAAGCTGTATGGGGTGGCTGACCATCGGGCCGGGGTTTACGCCCGCGTATACTGTATACAGGCCAGTGCTCCAGCTCGTTTGCCGGCATTTCAAAATTGAGGATATACTGCATTTCGGCATCGCTGAGATTTGGACTCAGCCATTTTTGTTCCAGCGCTTCCGGTAAAAAGAGCGGCATACGAAAGGCATTTTCACCATCATTATGAATTTGCCGCATCACTTCATTGGCAGGTCGTGTGATCAATGTAAACATGCCACGCATTTCACCCGTTTCAGGGTTGGAAGGCCGTAAAACATTGTAATGATAAAGTCCCGGAAGAAAAAACAGAGGGCGCTGCTGTAACCGGATATGATAAGGAACTTTGTTTTTCCATCCATTAATAGCGCGGTGTTCATAAATACCCGTTACAGGAATCAGGCATCGGGTCTGTCTGATTCGGTGCCAGAAGGAGTTTTTATCACCCAGCAGTTTTTCGCTGCGCGCATTTACCATTGATCGCCTGTATTGATTCACTTTTTCGGGAGTGTTCATATACTCGGCAATAATGCCCCATTCAAACCCACGGCGCAAATAACGGTCGCCTTCACGTAATACTATCGGGTAACGTTTATGTCCGAGTGCCATCACATGCGCGCCGGCAATGGGGTCGAAGTCAAAATCATCTTCACTCCGCAATCCGGGCAAAAAGCTGTCAATCTGTTCCAGCTCGCTATAAAATGAAATATCGAGGCACATAATTATTCTGGCATTTCAAATTGTGATAATGGGATGATTTCACTTTCTTCTTCAAACTCAAGTCGTATCCACAGGTTGCCCCATTCTTCAAACAGGCCTACACTGATCTGGTGACCACGTGTGGGTCGCCATTCGGGATGCCGGCGGCGAATATATTGCTTGATCCGGTATTCATACGCGGGAGGCGGCCTCCACTTAGTGCCAATTTTTCCTGCATAATAAATCCGGTATCCCGCCGGCTGTGTAGCGGCTATGCGCAGCTTTTGCAATTCGTCTTCGTCTGTTACATCATAAATATGCGCATGCCTGTCTGAGTTAATAGCCTGCAGGTGCTGCAATGCAGGCCCTTTCTCTGTTTCCTGGTATGCACGAAATAAAAAAGCAGCGCGTATGCCGGGCTGTAATCCACGTAAATAGGTTTGCCGAACAAAGAAGCGTTTTCCGGCAGCAATTTTATGTGCCAGCAGTTCAGGACTTAATAAAATAAAAGGATTGTACATGACAGGCCGGGGCGAAGGTACTAAGGGAGGGTTTAATGTGCTAATGGGTTAATGTGCTGGTGTGCTAATGGATTTGAAGATTTGGTGATTTGAAAATTTGAAGATGGAGAAGGAAATGTGCCAGTGTGCTAATGAATTTGAAGCTCATTGTTGTCCGGGGAAAATTAAAGAAATTACCGTTTTTCGAAAGCTATGGCTTTGCCTTTACTATAGAAACGAAGCGTCCTGTCTGAGGCTTCGTCCCGAAGTCTCGGGACGAGCGGTTAAATTGGAAATGATCGAATCGTTTACTTTCCGCATAATACTGCTCCCCCGGTTCGCATCTGCTTTTAGCCCCATCTCTATTACTAAAATCTGACCATCTTCATTGCGTTTCAGCGGCAAAAAAAGACAATCCATTCAGTTTATTGTATTAAATCCAGGGTCGTGATATCAAATTGCTGCAGAAATACAAATAATATGAATAAATGGCTGTTGTTGCTTTTGTCTTTGGCAACGTTTTCCGTAAATGCACAAAAGAAGTCAGCAAAACCACCGGCTGGTATTCCTGGTGCAGCTGAACTGCAGAAGATGTCTAAAATGACTCCTGCAGAGCTTGAGAAGTATCAGCAGAAACTTATCAGACAACTGGAAGGGCAGGCGGCGGCTTTTGCCGACTCAGCAGGAATTGTGCTGGATGAAAGTGTTTTTGAGTCTTTCTCCATTAAACCACCGGTAAAAGACGTGAAAAAACTGGCAGGTATTGCTGTTCAGCCACCAACATTACCTCAGCTGGTAACACGGGCACTGGCAATGGAGCAGGTGCTTGAAAAGATGATGACTCCTGCGCAGCTGGCGCAGGCCGGTGAAGCGGCTGAGGGCAGACCAGCATCGGAGCTTTCCAGTGCCATGATCAGCAGCTGGTATGGTCAGAATCCCCTTACGGCACTGCTGATGGCGGTAAAGACAACGCAACTGGTACCGGATCATCTGCCAGCCTGGAACAATCTCGCGGCGCTTTTTAACATGTGTGGCATAGAGCAGCAGGCCGTGCCCATTCTGAAATATTGTCTGACAAAAAAACCAGGTAACAGCACGTTACTCAATAATTTGGGGCAGGCCTACCTTGGTCTGGGCGATGTAAACACAGCTACCGGCTACTTCAACCAATGTCTGACTGCTGATGCATGGCACCCCGAGGCCAACCGCTCCATGGCCATGATCAGCCTGATGCAGAATGAGCCGGATAAAGCCCAGGCTTATTTTGAAAAAGAATTGCAGATAAGCATGCGTCGCTCCAGCCTTGCTGGTATCAGCAGGAGCGGATTACGGGAAAGGCTCAATTATGCCCGTCTGCATTTGCAGAAAATGAACCGGCAGGGCCATACACAACGTAATTTCTTTGAAGAAATCGCATTGAGTGCGTTTTCGTTGCCCGAACTGCCTAAAAAAACAATCGAGAGCGATCCCTATTTCAAGCAGAATGCGTCATTCTTTAAGTCAATAGAAGCCGAATACCGATTTTGGTTTATGGCGTCTGCAGCACCTGAAGAAGCACATGCCGGCAACCGTTATCCCGGATTGTACCAGGATCTTGCAGCAGAGCTGATGGCCGATCTTGATAAAACCTATTTGCCCCTGTTGGAGTTTTTAAAAGCGGACGATATAAATCATCTCCTCAATATGCGTGCAGATTTTACCCAAAAAATGGCCAGTGCACCCTGCCCGCCATTAGTGACCAAACCAGGCGATGGTCCTGAGGTTTTAATGGCGTATGAAAAAAAATGCTGCGACATAAAGACGCCAATAGCAGATCAGTTTATATACCAGTACAACAATTATATCACTGAGCGCATAAAAATAACTCAGGCCAGGTGGAAAGAATATATTAATGCTCTTGTAAGCATAGTGCAACTCGACCCTTCTGCAGCAAATAAAAAAAAGGTATACAGCTTTGTAGCGCAGTATTTCACCTTTTTGCAACAGGCTTCCAGTGCTGGAGTAAAAGATCTGCCGCCATCTGAATGTCATGTGCCGCTTACAGCCGAACAGGCAGATGCAATCCTGCAGGCCCGGCATGATGTAGAAATTGAATGCCCTGACTGGCTGAAGCTGGAGCTTTCCATAAAATTTGCCAAACTGAACCTCGATTGCGATGCCTTTACGCTGGAGGCAGATGCCTATGGCCTGCTCACTTTTGGGATGGAGAAAAAATTTAAAACAGGTTCCTCTACCTTATATATTGGAGCGGGAGTAGATGGCAGCTTTGGCAGTATGGCCAGTGGCAGCATTACACAACAGCTGTATATTGTATTTGACCACAACAACCAGTTTTCGGATATCGGCCTGCGTGGCGGTGTATCGGGTGATCTTGTAAATGGGATGGTGGGAGCTGAGTTTGGTTATGACTTTTCCATGAACAGTGGTTTCAATGCGCAGGGCAGTACAAAAAGCGTGTGGGTTGAAAAGACCAGTGCAGCACTTGATAAGATAAAAACACTGTAGCCTGCCGGAAGACAGGCTACAGCCAAAAGTGAAAATAGGGTGTGATCCGGGCCTACTTATGCTTTTCGGCCATATGTTTTATGGTAAAATATATAAGAGACTGCCAGAACGGCGAGCACTATCAGCGGAAAGAAAGTAGCTGCCTGCAGTCCATCTACGGCCCAAAGAGATATAAAGGCGAAGATAAAGTCGAAGGTAAAGCCGGCATAAGCCCATTCTTTTACGCGTGGTGGAAAGAAGGGTAGTACCAGCAGTAAGCCACCGGCCACTTTAAATAGCGAAAAAGCTACTCTGAAGTAATCGGGATAACCCAGGTGACTAATGCCCTGCCTGGCCATTTCGCTGTTGAAGGTAAATGCCGGCATCAGCGATTCAAAAAGGAAAATCAGCAGCGTGGCTATCCAATAAATGATTTTGTTGCGTTTCATGATTGTTGGTTTAAGTATATTAATTGCGGCTGCAGTTAAGAAGCCAGTGTGTGCCATACTTATCGGTAAGCTCCCCATATGTAGCGCCCCAGAATGTTTGATGAAGAGGTGTTTTGACCGTACCACCCTCTGCCAGTTTTTCAAAATAGGCGTAAGCTTCTGCCAGTTCCGAGCATTGCAGGCAAAGCGCTACAGAGCTGTTATTGTTTTGCGGAAAAGAAACAGTACACATATCAGAGGCCAGCAGTACCAGGTTTTCTTTCAGTAACTGGCCATGCAGAATATGGGCGCTCATTTCGGAAGGCAGTTGTGCTGCCATAGGCGATTCCCCTACTTTTTGAAGCGTAAGCTCACCACCGAGGCACTGTTGATAAAAATTCATGGCTTCACGGCATTGTCCGTTAAAGTGCAGGTAGGCATGTATAAGTGTCATAGTTATTGTGCTTTAGGAATGCTGTACAAACATAGAAAGCGCCTCTGGAGCCGCCGCTGTGGTATTGCGCCATTATCAGGGGTTGTTTGCGACAGATGGTAATCGTATTTTTAGGGACTTAAAAATTCCAGCGATGAAAAATGTTGCCATACTGGTAGTGGAAACAGCAGTGATAGAAGCTGTAGCCGACCCCCGTTATATGTTTACGGCCGTCAATGAGTTTTTAAAAAGCCGGGGCGGGCAGCCACTATTTCATGTGCAGCTGGTTGGGTTGAGCAAGGAGGTAAAACTGGCCGATGGGCTTTTTTCCATTCATACAGATACGCTATTAAAAGATGCCAGAAAGCCTGATCTCATTATCATCCCTGCACTTAGCGGCAATCTTGAACAGGCCATCCGGCTCAATGAAGCATTTATCCCCTGGATTGTGCAGCAATATAAACAGGGCGCCGAAGTAGCCAGCCTTTGCCTGGGCGCCTTCCTGCTGGCTTCAACCGGTCTGCTCAATGGTCGCTCCTGCAGCACACACTGGCTTTTTGTGAATGAGTTCAGGTCTATGTTTCCCGAAGTAGACCTGGTAGATAGCAAGGTCATAACGGAACAAAGCGGCCTGTACAGCAGTGGCGGTGCTAATTCGTACTGGAACCTGTTGCTGCATCTCGTAGAGAAATACACCAACCGGGATATGGCTATCCTGGCCTCCAAATTTTTTGTACTGGATATTGATCGAAAAAGTCAGTCACCTTTTAATATTTTCAAAGGACAGAAACTGCATGAGGATGATGAGATCGTGAAGGCTCAGGAGTTTATTGAGGCCAACTATCAGGAGCGTATCAGCATCGATGAACTTTGCAGCCGGTTTGGTATCGGCCGCCGTACATTTGAACGTCGTTTCCGTAAGGCCACCAACAACTCTGTGGTGGAATATATTCAGCGCGTAAAAATTGAAGCGGCCAAGAAGCAACTCGAAAACGGCCGCAAGACCGTAAGTGAGGTAATGTATGATGTCGGCTATACAGACACCAAGGCTTTCCGTGATGTTTTCAAAAAAGTAACATCCGTGTCGCCGGTAGAGTACAGGAATAAGTATAATAAGGAAATGCTCAATTAAGGTATAAAGGTTTAAAAGTTTAAAGGAAAGAACGGTATAGATTTTTATTATTTCAATAACGTCTTTTATACCGTTAAACTTTTAAACCTTTATACTTCTTTTCCCCGCTTCACATTTTAATAATACGCATCCTTCTTTCACTTACTTAAATTTGTCCGGCATCCATAAGATTAATGGAGTATTAAGTTTTATTTCAGATCATGTTGAATAACTTAGCTGCGATCAAATTGTACGTATCATGAAAAGACTGAAAGTTTCGTTGGCATTGCTGGCAGCACTCATTTTTCTTCAACCCGCCATAGCCCAGCGAAAAGGACAGCCATCGGTGATTGCACACCGCGGCGCTTCGGCCGATGCCCCGGAAAACACACTCGCCGCTTTTCGCAAAGGATGGGAGCTTACAGATGCGGTAGAGCTGGATGTACATGTGACGGCCGACGGCAAGCTTGTTGTCATGCACGACGATAATACCAAACGCACTACAGGAGTTGATTATAAAATTGCAGCCACTACGGCAGAGAATATCCGTACGCTCGATGCGGGTAAATGGAAGGGTACGCAGTTTACCGGTGAGCGTGTGCCATTTCTTTCCGAAGTGCTCGATGCGATGCCGGCAGATAAAAAACTGGTTATAGAACTTAAAGCGGGTATGCCTGTGGTAGAACCTGTAAAAGATGCGGTGCTGGCATCGGGTAAAATGAAACAATGCATCGCTATTGGATTTGATTTTAAAGCCGTGGCAGCCTTCAAGAAACTGATGCCTTCGGTTCCTGCCTACTGGCTCACCGGAAAAATAGACAGCACGCAGTATACGGCGATAATCGATTCGGTAAAAAAGGCAGGTATTGATGGCATCAATGTGCACTATGGCACTGCTACGCCTGGCCTGGCTGCTGCCTGCCATAAAGCGCGTATGCCGCTGCTGGTATGGACAGTCAATGATCCGGAACTTGCTTTGCGTATGAGAGATCTGGGTGTACGCGCTATTACAACCGATAAACCCGCCATGGTACATGACTTACTGGCGGCAAAAAAGAAAAAGAAGAAAAAAAACAACTGAACAGGTTATGAACAGCAGAAGGGAATTTCTTAAAAAAGCAGCGTATCTGTCTGGCGGTGCAGGCTTCATGGGTAGCCTTCCTCCGTCTATTCAAAGAGCATTTGCGCTCGATCCGGCGCCGGGCAGCACTTATCTGGATGCAGAGCATATTGTATTGCTCATGCAGGAAAATCGCTCTTTCGATCACTGCTATGGCACCTTGCAGGGTGTGCGCGGCTTCAATGATCCGCGTGCTATATCATTGCCCAATAAAAACAAGGTCTGGATACAGACCGATCAGGCAGGGGAGAGCTATGCACCCTTCCGCCTTAATATTAAAGAAAGCAAAGCTACCTGGCTGGGCTCATTGCCACACTCCTGGCCCAATATGATCGATGCGCGCAATGAGGGGCATAACGACCGATGGCTCGACGCCAAACGATCGGGCCGCGAAGATTGTAAAACCATTCCCCTTACAATGGGCTATTACAACCGGGAGGATATTCCTTTTTATTATGCCCTTGCCGATGCTTTTACCGTATGCGATCAGCATTTCTGCTCGTCCCTTACCGGTACTACACCCAACCGCTCTTATTTCTGGAGCGGCACCATTCGTGGTGCAGAAGATGCCGATCTGAAGGCAAATGTGTTTAATTCCGATATCGATTACGGCAACGAAAAAACATGGAAAACATTTCCGGAATATCTGCAGGAAAACGAAATCAGCTGGAAGATATACCAGAATGAAATAAGTGTTCCTTCGGGCTTTATGGGTGAAGAAGACGACTGGCTGGCCAACTTTACCGATAACCCCATGGAATGGTTTTCGCAATATCGTGTACGCTTTAGCCGCACACACCGGGCCTGGATGAAAAAGCTGGCCGAAACCCTGCCACAGGAGCTGGCACAGCATGAAGCACAGGTGGGCAACCTGAGCGGAAAGGAAAAAGAAGAGCTTCAACGAACCATCGAACGCAAAAAAAGATGGCTGACCGAAGCCCGTTCTGTTCAGGAAAAATATACCGATGAAGCCTGGGAACAGCTGACGCCTGCACAGCAGCAATTACACCTGCGCGCCTTCACCAGCAACAGCGGCGATCCCGATTATCGCCGGCTCGAAGAAGTCAGCTATAAAGAAGGGGATATAGAACGGAAAATGCAATTGCCCAAAGGTGATATTCTGCATCAGTTTCGTGAAGATGTGCGTAGCAATAAACTGCCCACTGTATCGTGGCTCGTAGCGCCGTCTAATTTTTCAGATCACCCCGGATCGCCCTGGTACGGAGCCTGGTATGTGAGCGAAGTGCTGGATATTCTCACCAGCAATCCTGAGCTGTGGAAGAAAACCATTTTTGTGCTCAACTATGATGAGAATGACGGATACTTTGATCATATTCCTCCATTTACTGCACCGGATCCATACCGCCCGGAATCGGGTAAGGTGTCGGCCGGTATTAATGCAGCGGCTGAGTATGTAAATAAAAGCCAGGCCTGGATGAAACAGAAAAAAGCGGAGGATAGTGATCGTGAAGGCCCGATCGGCATGGGTTTCCGTGTGCCACTGGTGATAGCTTCGCCCTGGAGCCGCGGTGGCTATGTGAATTCTGAGGTATGTGATCTTACTTCTCCCATTCAGTTTATGGAGCACTGGCTCAATGCCCGTTTCAAAAAACAAATCGATGTAAAAGAAATCTCTTCATGGCGTCGTGCTGTAAGCGGCAACCTGGCTTCTGTATTCAGACCTTATAATGGCGAGCGCATGGAGCTGCCCAGGCCAGTGGATAAAGACAGCTTTTTTGCATCTATTCACCAGGCACAGTTTCGCGGGCTGCCTACCGGATACAAGCTGCTGAGTGCGGCCGATATGACACTCATTAATAATTCATCCAAACAGGCATCGCCCATGCCAGTACAGGAGAAGGGAACCCGCCCAGCCTGTGCCAGCCCGTATGAACTCTATGCCGATTTTGGTACAAATGAAGCGGGAGAACTGCTGCTGACCATGCAGGCCGGTAATAGTTTTTTTGGTAAATCGGCAGCGGGAGCGCCTTTTCAGGTTCACAACACAGGGCATTATAAAGGACAGCTGACTCCGCCACGCGCGTATGCGGTGAAATCGGGCGATAAGCTTAGCGATAACTGGCAACTTGCCGCATTTGATCAGGATGGTTATGAATTGCGTGTATATGGCCCCAATGGTTTTTACCGCGCAATCGCCGGCAAAAAACTATTGCCTTCTCTGCAGGTAAATGCACGGTATGAAATAAAAGGAAAAAAACCAACGGGCAACCTCGTATTGCATATCAGCAACCCCGGCAAAGAAGCTGCCATTGTTGTTATGCGCGACAATGCCTACGGCAATCCGCTGCACGAGCTGGTATGTGCTCCGGGACTTACAAAACACCGGGTTGAACTGGGGCGCCAGCATGGCTGGTACGATTTCACCCTGCAGCAACAGGGTGCTCAACAGGTAAGCTGGCAGTATGCCGGACACGTGGATACCGGCAAAACCAGCCGTACCGATCCGCAAATGGCCTGACCGGTGCCGGCATTCAAATGCCGGATCAGTTTATAAGAAGTTATATTGATTTTATTGATAGCTGTGCGCATACTGATGAAAGTATGCGCACAGTCTTTTTATAAATATGGGGCAGGAAAGGAATTTTTTTAATTCGAACCGCCGGAGTTAAGCACAAGTTCCCGGATGAGGATGTAAATACCCATCAACAGAATAAACCAGCCAAAAGCACGCTTGAGTTGTGCGGCCGCTATTTTTTTCCCGAGCCCATTGCCCAGGAAGAAACCGGTAATTGCCAGAGCCGTTACCGCAACTAATAAATTCCAGTGAATGGACGTATGTCCCAGATCGCCTGTAAAACCGATTAATGATTTTACAGATATAATGAGCAGCGATGTACCTACTGCCTGTTTCATAGGCAGATGACCCAGCAGTACAAGAGCGGGTATAATCAGAAAACCTCCTCCGGCGCCTACCAGTCCTGTCAGTGTGCCCTCTGCAAGACCTGCCAGCAGAATAATATAACTGAATGACCCGGTTTGTGCAGAAAGGCCCGTTGCTTCATTTCGCCGGCCACGGATCATGGATAAAGAGGCCAGTATCATAAGGGTCGCAAAGAGTATCATCATCAGCAGGCTCCTGGTAACAGTAAAGCCACCGACCTGGCCGATTACTGAAGGTATAGAAGGTACTATCAGGGCACGCGTGATAAATACAGCCAGCAGTGAGGGTATTCCAAACAATAATGCGCTACGCAAATGGACCTCACCCGCCCGGTATTTGGGAAATACACCCATCAGGCTGGTTGTGCCTACAATAAACAGTGAATAGGCACTGGCGATTACCGGGTCTACCTGAAAGAGGTAAACCAGTACGGGTACGGTAAGAATTGAACCCCCACCGCCAAAAAGTCCCAGTGAAAAACCTATTACCAGTGAGGCTGCATAACCAACTATTTCCATGCTGCTGCAATATATGCAGACAAAGTTGGCAAAGACCGCCGACCTGGTCTGTGATGGAGGTCACGCAGGAACTGTTCTGAAAAGTAAAGCCCCGGAGTGAACTAACACCTCCAGGGCTTTGAACCACCAGAAACCACTAACCATAACCAGGAACCACAAAACAGAACCATTTATGACAGGTTCACAGAGACTTACTCGCTTATCCGGTCTGCTTGCCCTCAAACCGGACCTATTCAAACTTATTCCGATTTTTTCCTGCAGACAGCAACGAATAGATGAATGACCTTTCTGTATCGGTAAACCGTCTTTTTTTCTCTGATCGTATTTACTGATCAATCCGTTGCTTCATTTCATCAATCGCGGCCTTACGGTTTTTGGCAGCCTTCACCTGCTTATTGCCAAAAGCCCAGGAAAAACTCAGTTTGAAAACACGGGTTTCCGGATTATTGCGGTAGCTGGCATATACATCGTAAGAATGCAGGGTATACCGGCGTTTATTGGTATTGAAAATATCACTCACGCTAAACGAAATGGTACCATTTTTCTTAAGCAGTGTATGCGAAATACCGGCATTCATTTCAAATTGTCCCCTGAACCGGTAAACACCAAACTGGAGTGGGCTGTAGTAAGAGCCGTTTAATTCCATTTTCCAGGAGGAAGAGATTTTGTAGACATTGTTGCTGCTGAGAAAAGCGGCGGCTATGGATTTGTTCAGATTGCTGCCGGCAGGTGCATGATAAGCAGCATACAAACCACCCAATGAAAATATACTCTGCAGTTTTTGCTGCGTAAAGAAACGGACATGACTCAGGTTGGTCATCCATTGTGTAGCGGCGGCTACGTTTTCATAAGAGCTAACCATCATAGAACCAGACTCGAGCCGGTATATTTCTGCCAGCACCCGTGTAAAGCGGCTATAACTTACAGAAGCCATCCATTGATTACCCTTGCTCCAGCCGGCTTCAAGGTTGTTTGAAAAACTGGGACGAAGCTGAGGGTTGCCCTGTGAGTAGGCATAAGCGCCCTGGTATATACGAAAGGGATTTACCAGATCAAATCCAAACCGCTCAATTTTCCGGCTATAAGAAACTGAAAGCTGCTGATCGCCGGTAATCGCATAGCTCATATCTGCCTGGGGAAACAGGCTGCCATAGCTGCGTCTGTCTTTTTGATGAAGCTGAATAGAATATCCTGCAGACCAGGTTTGTTCATAACGCAGACCTGCACTCAGCTCTATCTTTTTCCAGGCTCGGCGTGCAGTGAGATAGGCGGCACCGATGTTTTCATCATAAATAAAATTGTTGGTACGCTGCACATCTGTTTTCCAGTCACCATTTTCCTGCACATACCAGTTGGCTTTATTGTTGGAGTGTGATAAGATTCCCCGCAGACCACTTTCCCAGTTTATTTTTCCGGCTGTCCATTGGTAATCTGCCGAAAAGGTGCTAATACTTTTTTCACCAGGCCACTCGCTGCGCTGACCGGCAGCCGGTGACAGCTGCTCTCCCTGCACGTTCAGATAAGCAGTGCGATAGTCGTAGCCACCTCTTTTCTTATACCAGAGCTGATCCGCAGAGAGGGCCAGTTGTCCTGTTTTACCCAGTTTCGTATTGTAGAATACAGTGATGCTGGGCAGAGTTAGGCTGGTCTGTATAGCCTGCTGTTGCCAGGCTGAGGAATCTGCGCTTATTTCCTGGAAATAGCGCAAAGAGGTGACGGTGCCAGTGCGGTCTTTATCGGAGAACAGTCCTTTTATCAGCAGTCCTGTATTGCTTTTGCTATTAATTGTATAGTCGAGACCGGCAGTAAACTGCTGCGAAACCGGGCGGTCATTCCATTGCTGCGACTCCAGCAGTGTTTCGTTGCCAGACAGTTTACGATCAGCTGTATTGAAACTGCGCGTCTGACTGCTGTTAATATCATAGCTGCCATACAGGTTAAGCCGCGCATTTCGGTAGTTGAGCGAAGCGCCGGTGTTAAACCGGGCATAACGCGCCATTCCCATACCGGCCCGCAGGCGACCATTGGTGCCATAGTTTTTATTCTTAGCCATTTTAATGTTGATGATGGCATTACTACCTGCCTCATACCGGGCAGAAGGGTGGCTGATCAGCTCAATTTTCTCTGCCTGGCTCGCGGGCATAGCGCTGAGGTAAGCTTCCAGCTCTGCTCCAGATAAACGCAGCGGGCGGCCATCGATGGTAACAGTTACTGTTTTACCCATATACAGCAAGTCCTGCAGGCTGGTGACGCCCGGCGCGCGTTTTACAGCATCATACAGATTGTCAGTAGCAGCAAGCGGGCTTTGCGAGAGATTTACAACGGTGGTACCCGATTTCATTTCTATATATCGTGCCTGCGATTTCACTACTACCTGACCCAGCATAGCCGGATCGGCTTCGAGTATTACCGTCACAGAGCCGGCTGTGGCCGGCAGCAGGTTCTCCTTTATAAAAAGTTTATAACCCACCATCTTTACCTGCAGGCGATAGTTGCCTGCACCAATACCGCCAAAACTAAAATGTCCGGAAGAGTCGCTCACTACCTGTTTGTGAGTGGCTGCGTTGCTGAGTTCCACAGTAGCTCCGGCAAGGGCAGCGATGCTGTCGCGTACAATACCGCTGACGGTAAAAGATTGCTGTGCCTTTGCCGGCGTGCCCGTAAAATGGACAAAAAGGATGGCTGCGATAAGAGTAATAAATGTCTGTTTCATGTTACCTGTTTTTGTGGTTTGATGACACAAAACAAAGGCGGCGAAATGCCTCTGACAAGGCCGCTTCGGCAAGAGGGGACTTAGTTTATACGAAAAAAGAAGGGGCCTATTTTGCAGAAGAAAACGCCCGTTTTGTCGAAAACGGGGCCTCCGGCCATATGATAAAGAGATAGATTTGTTGCAATGAAATTCTTTTCCAGAAATAACCCCGCGCGTCGCTTCATCTCTGCGTACGAAGTCATGATATGGTTCTTTTTTGCCGGCGTTTACAAGTATGCAGATTTTGCCGATAACCCGGAACTTCCGCGGCTTCGCACCAATTTTCCCTTTCCGATCCTGTTTGTATATGGCATAGCACTTACCCTATATGTAATACCCTACTACAGATTGATTGGTCCCTGGTTTCTAAAACGCAAATGGTATGTATTGCTTTTTTTCTTTACCATCCTTTATTTCATTTTCGTAAGCCGCTCCTGGGGTTATATTGTTTCATATAGCTTCAATAAGTTCAATGACAACGAAGCCATGCAGCCGTTTTTTCAGCATGAGCTAAGCTTTTTTGGCTTTCGGTTAAAGGAGGGAGGATGGCGGCTGCCGGGAATGATGATGGACATTATAGCGTTTGTTTCCGTTATGTTTTTAAGGCATTCCGTAGTACTCGAACAAAAGAAGCACAATCTCGAAACCGATAATCTTCAATTGCAGCTGCAGACGTTGAAAATGCAGCTGCACCCCCATTTTCTTTTCAATACACTCAACAGCATTTATGGTATGAGCCTGGTGGGCGAAAAAGAAACACCGTCATTTATCCTGCGCCTGTCTGATATGATGCGGTATATGCTCTATGACTGCCGAAAGAACTATGTGCCACTGGAAAAAGATGTAGCTTTTTTGAAAAACTACCTGGAAATGGAAAAGAAACGTTATCCCGATGCAGCAATTAATGTTGATATCAGGAATGAAACAAATTCGGCAAAAGAGATAGCTCCCTTAATGTTTATTCCTTTCCTTGAAAATGCCTTTAAGCATGGCTCACAGCGCGTGAGTGAGGCCGGTTTCATCAGGGGGCAACTGATCTGTCTGGATAAAGAAGTGTTGTTTGAATTGTCTAATAGCATTTGGCCCGACGCTCCCGATACGCCCACTGATTATGGAGGTGTGGGTATTGAAAATGTAAAGAAGCGGCTGGAATTGTATTACCCCGGCCGGCATGAACTTCAGATCCGGAAAACACAAGGGGAGTATATCGTAAATTTGAAAATCAGTTTGGCCAAATGATTAAATGTCTTATTGCAGATGATGAAGTGATCGCACACCAGATACTGGAGCAGTATATTTTGCGTACAGAGGGATTAGTGCTGGTGGGTAAAAGCCGGAATGCCATGGAAGCCTTTGCGAAAGTGGAACAAAACCGGCCAGACCTGATATTTCTGGATATTGATATGCCCCTGGTCAATGGTATCACCTTTCTTAAGTCGCTTACCAGTCCGCCAAAGGTAATTTTTACTACCGCTCATGCCGAATATGCGTTGCAGGGCTACGATCTGAATGTGGCCGACTACCTGCTAAAGCCATTTTCGTATGAGCGTTTTGAGCAGGCGGTCAATAAGGTGAAAGACCAGTTGCAGCATACTATGCCTCCGCAGGCGCTCGCTGGTAATGCATCTGTCGATTTTCTGTCTGTAAAGGAAAAAGAAGGCTGGCTTCGTATTCCTTTTGCAACTATCCTGTATATAGAGGGGTCGCGTGATTATGTAAAAGTAGTGACAGCACAGCGCACCTATCTCGTTTATCAACGCATGAAAAACCTGGAAGAAGAACTGCCTTCATCACTGTTTGTACGTACGCATAAATCTTTTATAGTAAATCTTTCGGCTATTCGCGTCATGCGTACAGCAGAGCTGGTTCTTACCGGAGACCAGTTGGTGCCGGTTAGCAGCCATTATAAAGAACAGGTGGCTGCTGCATTTAAAGGCAGTACAGATTAATGACACCGTATGCAGCTAATCCGCGGAATGGACTTAATTTAGTTCAAATAAAATCCGGATGCGGAACAACAGATTCTTCCTTCTTCTTTTTCTCCTGCTCTTAATAACTAATACAGCATTGCTGGCACAGCCGGCCCGGCTTTGGTACCGGCAGCCGGCAAATGCACTCGTACCGGATACAATGCCGCCGTACAGTGATGATCCCGAATGGATAAAGGCGTTGCCCCTGGGCAATGGACAACTGGGAGCTATGGTATTTGGAGATGTAAACCAGGAGCGTGTGCAGCTCAACGAAAAATCATTGTGGAGCGGGGGACCTTCCGACAACGATAATCCCGAAGCGGCGAAGTTTCTGCCACAGATAAGAGCGCTGTTGTTTGCCGGAAAATTCAAAGAGGCAACTGAGCTGACCAATAAAACCCAGGTGTGTGCCGGAGCAGGATCAGGCTATGGCAGCGGTGCCAATGTACCTTTTGGTTGTTATCAAACGCTGGGTGATCTGCGGCTGCAGTTTGATCAGGCTGGGGCCTTCACCGATTATCGCCGCGAACTGGATCTCAATGAGGCGATGGTTAAAGTACAATACCGGCAAAAGGGCGTTTTATTTGAACGCGAATATTTCGTGAGCACACGACCATCTGTACTGGTCGTTCGTATCAGGGCCAGTAAGAAAGGCGCTATTTCTTTTACTGCTTCGATTGACCGTCCCGAGCGTTTTTCGACTACGGCTACAGCCGATGCATTGGAGATGAAAGGGGTGTTAAATAATGGCAGCGGAGGCGCAGGTATGCAGTATGCTGCACGACTACAGGCTCAGCATAAAGGAGGCAGTCTTCTTTTCCGTGATGGCCGCGTGTATGTGAAAGGAGCCGATGAAGTAATTCTTTTTTTATCTGCCGCTACCGATTATTTGCCCGTATACCCGGTTTATAAAGGAAATAACTACCAGGCCCAACTCAGCAAAGAATTGCAACAGGCACTGAAAACAGCCTATTCATCGCTGCGTACACAGCACATAAGAGATCATCAGTATTATTATAAACGGGTACAACTGCAGCTGGCTCCAGCTACGGCAGACACCTTGCCTACCGATGAGCGGCTGCAACGGATACACAGTGTGGGCGATGATCCGTTTCTTTCACAATTATATTTTCATTATGGCCGTTACCTGTTGATTGCTTCGGCGCGTCCCAATACGCTGCCCGCCAACCTGCAGGGCATCTGGGCCAATAAGATCCAGACACCATGGAATGCCGACTATCATACCAATATCAACGTGCAGATGAATTACTGGCCGGCAGAAGTATGCAACCTGGGCGATATTCATCTTTCACTGATCCGCTTTATACAGTCGCTGCAGGCGCCTGCCACCCGGTCTGCTGCGGTTCAGTTCGGCATGCGCGGCTGGTGTATCAATACGATTGTAAATGTATGGGGCTTCACTGCTCCCGGCGAGCATCCCTCCTGGGGGCTTACTCCCGGTACCAGCGGGTGGATAGCACGCCACCTGTGGGAGCATTATCTGTTTACAAACGACGAAACGTATTTGCGCGAAGTATATCCCCTGCTTAAAGAAGGCGCACGTTTTTATATGGACTGGCTGGTGCCTGATCCCGTGAGCCAAAAACTGGTTTCAGGTCCTGCGGCCAGCCCCGAAAATAGTTTTGAAGCGCCCGATGGCAGCCGCGGCACCATCAGCATGGGGCCTTCGCACGATCAGGAAGTGATTGATGAATTGTTTGGCAGCGTGGAGAAGGCAGCGCTTGTATTAAATGATAAAGATCCGTTTGTAGATTCGATACGTACAGCGCGCAGCCGTTTACTGCAACCTGTTATTGGCAAAGATGGCCGCCTGCAGGAATGGGCACAACCTTACGATGAACCAGAACCCGGCCATCGGCATATCTCACACCTGTATGCCCTGTATCCCGGTCAGGCTATTTCGATGCAACAAACGCCTGCGCTGGCAGAGGCCACACGCCGCTCACTCGAATATCGTCTCCAGCACGGCGGCGGGCATACCGGATGGAGTGCGGCCTGGGTGGGTAGTTTACGCGCACGACTACTGCAGGGCAATGAAGCATTGAAAGCGATCAACGAAGTATTGATAAAAAAATCGGCACCCAACCTCTTTGACCTGCATCCGCCTTTCCAGATCGATGGTAACCTGGGCGTGACGGCAGCTGTGGCCGAAATGCTATTGCAGAGCCAGGCACAGCATATCCAGCTTTTACCTGCATTGCCCGACTCCTGGGCCGATGGCCATGTAACCGGACTATGCGCCCAGGGTGGAGTGGAAATCGATATTACCTGGAAAAAGGGAAAGCTGGTAAGAGCAAAATTACATAGCCGCCTCGGCGGTGTCTTTACAATAAAATATGCCGACAAAACCATGACATTGTCAATGAAAGCGGGCAGCGCCTATCAATTGAATAATCTTTTGCAGGTACTTTGATTTTAGTATAAGGAAATTGTCGGTACAATAAACCGGTTAACCGGTACAGGTTGGGAATAAAGACGTGTGCAGACTATGTTTGGATTACTTCCAAACTGCCTGCTTCGTCAACATATTTCCTTACTTAAAACTGGTAAACCATGACACGCCAACCTGGCCGGCTTGCAAAACAGCCTTTTGCAATTATTTCTCTTTTTACCTTAATTGTATTTAACAGCTGCTCCAAGTCAGATTCGACCGATACCGGCAGCGGCACTGCGGGAGGTACGAGTGTTTCGATTGACAGTACAGGCATTGTGTCTGATACAGCAGAGGGGTCAACAGCGGTAGGTGCAGACCCGGATGACCTTGTCGAAAACTCCGTTTTTTCCAAAACAGTCAGCATACAATTTGGCAGTACGATTAGTATAGACAATCCTCTTGATGGGAATGGTGTAGCCATTACGACCACCAATGGTGACGTGGTAATTACCGCTACCGTTGCCGAAGTAGAGTATATACTCAGCGGATCCGGCAGCAATGGATCAGTGAAGATTTATAGTGATAAAAAATTTAAGCTCACACTCAACGGACTTGCACTGACAAATACAGACGGACCTGCTATTAACATACAATCATCCAAACGGGCATTTATCGTGCTCGCCGACAATAGCAGTAACAGTCTTACCGATGGCGCTTCGTATGCAGCAGCCGTTAATGATGAAGATATGAAAGGCACATTGTTTAGTGAAGGACAGATCATATTCAGTGGCACAGGTGCCCTGTCTGTTAAAGGCAATTACAAACATGCTATTTGCAGCGATGATTATATAAGAATAAGAAGTGGGACCATTACAATCACCGGCGCAGTTACAGACGGCATTCATAGCAACGATGCATTTATTGCAGATGGCGGCAGCCTTACGATTACTGCCGCCAGTGATGGTATAGAATGTGAGGAAGGCTATATTATAATAAATGATGGTGTTTTTGTCTTACAGACAGGTGATGATGGTATTGCGGCCAGTTATGAAGAAGGCGATCCGGACATAACGCCTTATGTGACGATCAATGGTGGTACTATTCGTGTGCAGTCGTCGGCAGGTGAGGGTATTGAAAGCAAGTCTGCGCTTACTATCAACAACGGAGACATAGCTACTGTGACGGCAGATGATGGACTAAATGCAGGCACCGCGATTTATATAAATGGCGGGCGGGTGTATAGTTACAGTACAGGCAATGATGCAATGGACAGCAACGGCATTTTTACAATTACCGGCGGTAAGATAGTGGCTATTGGTGCCAGGGCACCCGAAGCGGGTATTGATTGCGATGCCCGAACACTTAAGATTACGGGTGGTCAGCTGGTTGCAATTGGTGGCGCTACGAGCGGTCCGTCTGCCAGCGTATCTACCGTGCCATCGCTGATACGTGGTGCCGGCAACGCCAGTGAGCTCATCCATATCCGCGCGTCAGATGGAAGCGAAGCGCTCACTTTTCTTGCTCCCGTGAGTTATAGTACTATGCTAGTAGCAGGATCAAAATTTAAAAGTAATACCACCTATACAATCTATACCGGCGGCAATGTTGCCAGCGCTGTTCAGTTTAATGGCTTGTATACATCCGGCATATATACACCGGGTACAGCCGGCACAAGTTTTACAACCAGTAGCCTCGTAACACAGATTGGAGGCTCTGTGAGCCGCGGGTAACTACGGTAAACACGGAGTATAAAACAGGCTGGCTCATAGTGTTGAGTCAGCCTGTTTTTTTGAAAAGCCTCCAACTGATTATTTTCTTTGATATTCCGCCAACTCAGCTTAAATTAGGTATCCCGCCGCAGAAAAGCTCAGTGAACCTGCCGCCTGCTTTATCCGATACCGTTCGTTAAACTATCCAGTACGCTCCATACCCGGATATTAACTCAGCAAGCACATTTCAACCATGAGGACGAACCGAACGTTTTTAAGCATTACCGACCTGGCTAAATTCTGCCAGGAGGGTAAGGTATCAGAAAAAAGAGTGGCATCCCGACAGGTAAGAAACCATGCCGATGGCCGTAGCACCAACCTCGAGACACTGGCCGCATCTGCGATTCTTTCCGAAAAGCTTGACCTAAAGATCAGTTGTATAACCGTAAAGCCTAAAGATGGTATGACATGGGCAGCAGAGCTGTTGCGCGAACGGGCTACGGAATTGATAAGCAAGGAGCGTTCTGTATTTCATATCGTATGCCTTTCGAGACAGCTAAAAGGCAAACTCCCGCAAGTGGTTGAGTTGATAGGTACAAAACGGTTTGCTGACCTGGCGCGGCAGCAGGGATTGGTGAGCGACTTTTATTCGGTATTCAGGTTGTCGACGCTGCTTATTTGCCTGGGCTCATTTATTACACCGGTACTGGTAGGTCTTGTCACCAACGACATATCTGCCACCGGTGGTTTTGCCAATCTGCTGAAACCGTTATACCTCTCTATAGCAGCCGCGAGTCTGGTACTCTGTTTTGTGGCCAGATATTTTATTCAAAAAGACAAATTGAGCATAAAGCCCGATACACTGGATCAACTGGTAAATGATGTGGAATCTTTTGTATGCCAGGTGCGGGAAGGTAAAAAACCAGATAACTACAACGCTTATGAAATGCTGCTGTCTGCCATGGCCTTCGAAATGCTTGCCATTAAACCCAAACTGGTAATTGTTGATAAGTTCCAGGACCTTGATGAGGTTACCCGGTATGTTGTCCGTAAATATTTTTCTCAATATGATGATCCCCGTAGCCGTACTGTAGGCCAAAATGAAAGCTGGATTGTATTTGAACGTGATGACAATGAGCGGTTATCACTTTTAATAGAACCCCTGCTACAGCATAACAGTGCTGTTTTTCAGAAGATCATACATTATGAACTGCAACCACTTACACTCGAGCAAAAGAAAAAACTTACTGCCGATAACGGGTTTTCGGAAGACCAGGCTCACTTTGTAACAGTATCTGCTGTATGCGAAGACATCAGCAACCTGCAATGGGTAGAAAAGAAATTGCTCGCTTACCGTCAGCAGCAGGTAGCTACTGATCAGTTTGGCAAACTGGAACTTCTTTATCTGCTTGCACTTACTTCAGATACGGGCAGGATTGAGTTCGGCGATTTTGAAATGGACACCGTCTTTAAGAATAATAAATACCGGTCCGAACTGCTGAAAGTATTTCTCAGGCAGGCCACATTTACCAATCAGAGCATTCAAAGCATCAGGGATGCGCTCATAAAAGATGAGCACCTGAAAGACCTGATCTCAATGGAAAACAATACCATTTGGGTGGCCCGCGAAGCGCAGCTTGTACTAAATCCCAGCTCAGCTTATTACCGGGTGCCGGGCCGCATGGTTTTTTTTGAAAACCTGCGGCTTCCGGATAGCCGGGTAGGACACGCCTTCTGGGCGCTATATTGGTTTGACCGCTTGCGGGCCCAACATAAGTATGAGATGTTTTGGTTTGATAAGCTGGCTTTTCATTTATGCAATACCGGATTCGATACATTACGCAAATTGCATAACAGAGAGCTGGAAGCTTATCCAATTAATACAGTACTCTTTTACCTGCTCGAAGCATATATCTATACCATCAATGGCGTATTGCGTACAGCTGCATTTCGCCGTGTCAATATACCCGACCTGGTAAAGAGTGCAGTAGCAGGGGCAGATGAGATCCAGTCTGGTCTGCGTATTCGCAATGCAGGTACAGAGGGCGACTGGCGTTTGTATCGCAGCTGGTGTGTAAACCTGTATGCCGCATGCTGGACAGCCTACATCTGCCTTCGCCATACCGAGACAATTCCACAACTGGCTCGTCTCAATGAACTGGCATTCAAACTACCGCAAGAGATTCCGATAGAAGCTGCAACAGATAACCATGCAGTCATTTACGGAGAACTGATTGCACCCGAAAGTATTTTACATGTACGCGATCAGGCAACCGGCCAGTTGTTGTTTGCCAGCCGCTCGCAGGTGGAATCGATAGAAACCCATATCAGGTTACAGGCTAAGTTGTTTGGTTTTTTATTTAAACAATTACCTGGTCCCAAAGCAGATCTGCTCATAGCTTCTTTTGAGCAGTCAGATTACCGGCAGGTGGTTGAAACAGCTACCCGGCTGCAGGAAGTAATTTGTTCTTCTACAGACCGGTCTTTTGGCTTAACAGATTTTGTAAACTATCCGCTTGCACTCTGGACAATAGCAGTAGGCGTAAGAGCAGGATATGCAAGCCGGGAAGATATTGCAGTATTTCCGCAGATCATCAATGGAGCTACGTCGGTACTACAACATGTACTGGAGGACCGGTTCCGTACTCAGCGCCAGGTAATCAGCAACGAATTTTTTCTCGAAACCATGATGGCAGAGATTGCGGGTATTGCCATGGCATCGGGCCATGTAATGGCAGCCAGCCTCTACGGCGTTGATGAGCCCAAAGGACTGGTTGATGCATTTAATGAACTGATCTTAATTATCAATAAATGGTTTCAGGTCAAATACCAGTCGGTGGGGAAAATGGCAGATCTGTGGACGTATAAAACGATTAACAAAACAGTTTCACTGCTGCAATCAACCGGGGCAGTATGGCATGGTCTTGATTTTATAGGGTTTGAAAACGAGCTCAATCTCCGGATGTTTCATCTGAAACTTATTTGTCACAAGTATGAATTTCAGGATGTACGCGGCATTATCTATAAAGAATTTCCCGTATTGATCAATCCAACTGCGTACGATAAATTTATTACCAACCTGATGATAGCGGCCGAAGTACATACTATTCACAACCTGTACTCTGCCTTGTATTTTTCAAACGGACTAAAGATCATAGAACCGCGATTGTCAAACCGGCATATTTATCATGAACTGTTGTTTATACAGGTCTTTTATCATGGCTTGTCTAATATGCAAATGAGCGGTTTTCAGCAAGACCAGGTCAACAGCGACATTTTTATCAGATTTATTAAAAACGATGTACTTCCGGATATGGAAGAGTATGAACTGGATACTTTTACGCTACACCTTATGAATTCAACCTGTTTTACCAAGGCCAACTTCGAACAACTTGTACACGCGGTGCATGAGCGTAGTGAAAGGCTGGAGGATGTAGATATAAAAAATGAAATAGACGGGTTCATTCAATACCGGCGTTTTAGCCAAAAAACGGATGAGGCAATACGCGAAGAAGGTACTGGTAAGATACTGGGCGACTGGGCACATGCCGAAGAACATCCCTGTTATCCCATGGTACTAAAAACCTGCCTCGACGCCGACCCCAACAATCAACGTCTGCATAACCAGATTGAACAGATACTTGACCGGTCGGGTCGTACCGAGCGCTTTAACTCTTATCTTATACTGGCCAAAAATTATATTCAGACACTCATCAATAAAGACGAAAAGAAACTGCCGGCCCATGTAATCGAGTATATGGCTTCGTACCAGGAGCAGTTTGAAAACATATCCGATGCCGTATTCAATAAACAGATCTGTCTTATATTAAGTCATCATGCTCCTGAGCAGGACCGTGCGAAATACAGGGAAAGGTATGAGAGCTGGGAGCATATTGTGGAAGAAGAAAAAAGACTGCAGTTTCAGAACCAGTTGCGACTGGGTAATTTCTTTTTTGCCTATCATAATATGGTTACTGAGCTGCGTAACTGGCTGGATGATTCTATTGAGCAGGAAATCTTTTATTCCGGCAAAATCGATGAAGGCAGACCTGTACCATTGATAGAGCAGGAAGGCCGACAGCTTATTTCTGATCATTTTCTGAAGCATGGGTTGACGGTGTTTACGGACAACAGCTATGCGGGCGATGATCATGAGCCATTGCGTAATCTTCTGAATGAGCTCAGTCATGACGCATTCAGAGATGTATTGAATATACTCGTAAATGTTAACGGCAGCCAGCGATTAAAGGAAATAACGGACCGTTACCGAAAGGCCTATTCAGTCTATTCCAGTCTTGAGCTGGTAGATGAAGGGGAATAATAGGTTTTACAGGATTAGAATGGTTGAATGCGGAAAGACTATTTCTTTCCGCATTTATTTTATAAAAGCCGGTATCCTTTTTCTGTTTTTTCCCGAATCAGTTTCTCGCGTTCCCGCTCAGCTTTCTCGCCCGACTCAAAGTTTTTTACCTGTATCTGACCTTTGGTAGCGATTTTTCCAAAACGTACATAGAGCTTACTGCCATCTGTAGCTACTTCCCAAAATTTGCTGCTTGTGCCTTCTGTAAACTCCAGCCTGATAAAAGTGAGATGCTCATAGCCGGTCGGTACCGCCCCTGCAGATACAGTAGTGGATGAAGCCGGGGAAGATGCAACGGGTGACTCTGGCGAAAGAGCTGGTTTTATTGGGTCCGGTACTGTTGTTTCTTCTTCTGCCGGCAGGGTTTCTTCCTGCGGCACCTCCTTAAGCTTTCTGATCACCTGCTCTACAACGCGCTGTGGATTTTGCAGCCAGTCTTTGGCAAATACATGCATACAACGCCATCCAAAAGCCTGCAAAATGGCAGGACGCTGATAGTATTGCTCCACCAGGTTATTGTTTTCATAGTGCTGATTGTCATCAATCAGAATCCCCAGCGTGTACTCCTGGTCAGCGGGCGATGCTTTGATGGCCAGCGAACATTTAAAGCCCGATTGGCCTACCTGCTCATCTACCACAAAGCCCTGCTGCTGCAGTTGCTGGCGAAGCTCGCGCATCACAATATTACCCGTTGCGGCCCGCCGTGTGTCCTGTTTATTAACAACAAGGCTATCAAGAATGGTGCGGGCCATATCCATATTGCCGGCACTTACGTTTTCAGCATAGTGCAGGAAACGCCGGAAATAGTTGGCTCCTTCATTGTATTCGTTAGTGATATGATGATAATGAATGCTGCTGACCACTGCCATGTGTTTGCGGGCGCGGCTGAAGATCACATTCAGTCGTTTTTCACCTCCCTTTTTATTTATAGGGCCAAAATTCATCAGTATACGTTTGCGCGCATCAAATCCATAACACACACTCATGATGATAATGTCGCGTTCATCGCCCTGTATATTCTCCAGGTTCTTTACAATAAGCCCTACAAACTGGTCTTCTTCGGTTCGGTTATAGGCTTCTTCCAGCAGTATTTCAAATTCCGGATCGGTTTGGGCCAGTGCAGAAAGGGCATCTTCTATTGTATGCTGTTGCTCCTGGCTGAAGGCCACAATGCCAATACTTTCTTTCACTTTACGCTGTAGCAGTTCACGTACCAGGTGGGCGATATATGCTGCTTCGGCTTCGTTGCTGCGTTTTTCATAAATACCCTCTGTATGGAAATGAAAACTGATACTGCGGTCATAAAGCGTATCTGCATATTGTACGGCTTCTTCCGGTTTGCTGATCTCTATTATTCTTTTGCTTTCATGGTGAATGGTGCGGTCTGGAATGGTCAGTAGTCCTGCTTCATAAAATGCATGGTTGCTGTAACTGATCAGCGTTTCGTAGCGGCTGCGGTAATGCCAGCTGAGCATGGTGCTGCCCAGCTTGCGCGAACCCTGCACGAGCAGGCTGTCGGCCTCTGCGCTCAGCAATTCCTCTTCATTTGTAGTGTCTGTGGTATCCAGGTCATCAGGATCTTCGGCTCGGGCAGTGAAGAAATTGGTCGGCGGCATTTGTTTGTCATCGCCTACTATTATGGCCTGTGTAGAGCGATATAGGGCAGGAATTCCTTCTTCGAGTGTAATCTGGCTGGCTTCGTCAAAAATGACTACATCAAAAAATGCTGTATCAAGAGGCAGGCTATCACTCACACTCAATGGGCTCATAAGCCAGATGGGTTTAAGATCCTTCAGCACACGTCCGCTTTCGCGGGCAGACAGCTCACGAATACTTTTGTAGCGCATACTTTTGCCAAATTCATTTTCCAGGATCTTGCGCCCTTCGGTGTAGATTTTTTTAAATTGTTTTTGTTCGTTGTTGAGCTGACTTAATGCTGTATTGCTCAGTTCAAGATTTTGCAGAAACTGTTGTCTTACCGTTGCACGAATAAGGTCTGCATTGAGCCGTAGCAGCCTGCTGTAGGCCTGCCGTATTTGTTTTACAGCCTGTTCTATGGCAGACATATCGGCGCTGGCAAAAGATCTGTGCTGTCTCAGCACTTCCTGTAGAGTGCGTTGTGCCATGGCCGCCTCTGCCTGGCGCGGCGTCAGGGGTATAAGACGCAGGGCCTGTTTTACAGGTTCAGGCAGCTGGCTGTATTCACGTAGTGCCGGCAGCAGTTCCTGCAGCGCTTCCATGTTAACAAGGAGGCTATCCAGCTCATCTGTGATCTGTGCGAGCGACTTAGACTGGTAACCCAGCAGACACTGGTGTAAATGATTTTCCAGTTGCTGAAAAGATGGAAGAAAGGTACTGAGGCGTTTTACCAGTTCGTTGGCCTGTGGGTGTGCCAGCAGGTAGTCGATCTCCTGGTCGCCCTGCTTATTGCGCAGTACTTCAATCCCGAGGTAGGTTGTTTCAATATTCTGCAGCCTGTATTGTCTTTGCAGCTCCTGCCTGTACTGGCTGGCCGCCGCCTGGGCATCATACTCTGCTTTCAGTAATTGCAAAACGGCCGTGACAGATGGTTTTACCTGGTGTTTTGAAAAATCATAGGAGGCGTGTACCTGTTTTTTCAATTCTTTCCAGGTGCCATTCAGAAAACGAAAAAATGATTTCTCCTGTTTTTCTGCAACAGGCAGTGCGGTGCTCAGGTCCTGTTCGGAAAAACGCTGTAGCCAGTTGGTATTCTGTGCTGCGGCTGCAACTGCCTGCTCGCGCAATTGCTGGTAGTGCTGCATATGCCGGTCAAGTTCACGCGCTGCGTTATTATCTTTTTTTACGACGCCCAACAGATCGTTTTCAGCAAGTGGTTGCAACAGTTGTGCGTCCTGTACCAGATTTTTGATCTGCTGCAGATCAGTGCTGTGCTGTGGTGCAATAGAATTGCTGCTGATAAGCGATTGCAGTTGAGTCATGAGCTGCAGCGCAGCGTGCAAATGATCATAAGCCTGTGAAATGGGGTTATCAGCTTTGAGCAGTCCATCGTTGAGTTGGCTGAGTGGGTGTTGGGCAAAAGCAGCTTCCGCACCCTGCTCTTCCAGGGCCGCAGAAAGCTGTTCAATCGTGTCGCCAAACTGCGTCCAGCTGCTATAATGAGGCAGGGCTTCCAGCTGAACTGCGCTAAACGGTATTAATTGTTGTTTGAGTTCTATTACCCGCTCAATGAGCTGATGAATGCTGATACCCGCTGTTTCGGGTGTATTGCTGTGTGTATCGTGAAATAATTGCAGCAATTGCAGCTGTGTCTGCAGACCGGTCAGCAATTGTGCGTGGCGTTGCTTTAATGCCGGCAGATCCATACGTTGCGAGGTAAATGACTCATAGGTAGTGCGCAATTCGCGGATAAAATCGCGTTTATCGCCCTGGCTGTCGTGAATGTAACAGCAAAGCTCATCGAGTCCGTTTTGTTTCAGCCGGTGAAATACAACATCCAAAGCAGCTCTTTTCTCACATACAAAGAGGATATTTTTGCCCCGTGCTACAAAATCGGCAATGAGGTTGGTAATTGTCTGGCTTTTGCCTGTGCCAGGAGGCCCCTGAATGATGAAGCTTTGTCCGGTGCGGCTGTGCAGGATAGCCTGGGTTTGTGTAGGGTCTGCTGCAATCACATGATGCCAGCTGCCGGGATCATTGAGGTCGGCAACAGCTGAAGCAGGTTGCCTGGGCTCGGTGCTGAAGAGTGCGTTGAACACATCATGCTGCACATTATTGTCGATTACATGATTGTAATCGCGCACCAGGCTCATTTTTTTATAATTAAAATTCCCCAATACGATATTGCAGAGGTCATAATCCCAGCTATAGGGATTGTTTTCGCTTTCCGCCATTTCAAAAAGCGACCGTTCCCGCGTGTCATCGCCGGTAAGCTGGTTGCTTGCTATTGTTATATCATCGTTGATGAGAAACTCCAGGAAGCTGGCGCGGTGTTCAATACGCTGACGGAATATCTCCAGGCCAAGCGGGCGGAAATTTTCTGCCTGATAGCTGTAGGATATATTTTTATAACTATCCAGCTGGCCGCCACTCCGACGAAGACGGCGGCGATAATTGCCAACTGTAAGCTTAGCCACGCTATGCACCAGTTTAATGCGTGGTTTATCGATATAACGGAGCTGTATACCCTGGTTAGCGGCGTCTATCTGAGCTTTAAGCTGCTGGTAAAACTGTGTAAGGTCAATCGTGTCGAGGTCTACAAAGTCTGGCAGGCGTATGCCATAGAGTTCCCGCAGCTGATTGGCCAGTACAGGGTTTACTTCGGCAGCGTTGTCGAGTACTTTTAAAGTATAATGATCTTCTTTGAGCCTTCGGGTCTTGCGTATCTCCACCGGTACCAGCAGCAGTGGGCTTTGAATACGCTCCTGCGCATCTTCTTTTAGATTATGCCAGTTCAGAAAGGTGATAACCAGTTTCAGCTGGCTGAATCCATACTCCTGCACGTCACGCTGACTTTCTACGCGTATTTTGTCGAGAGCGGCAGGAAGGTAGGCATGATCCTCAAAGCGCAGATATTTATTAAGCACCAGTTCTTTCATGCCTTTTACTTTCGAAGAAATATCATCGTTCCAGGTAAAGAGCAGGTCGGGTCTGATGCTTTGATAATGCAATACAATAGGCACGCTGCTTACTGTCAGGTTTACAAAGCGCATGTTGCCTTTGTAATACAATAAGCGATTTCTGCGGCTGGTATCAAAGAGGCGATTACGGAGTTTATTCAGAATAAGCTGACTCCGCTCTGTAAGGGCTTTATTGATCCATCCCGGAACAGTGCTGAGGTCGGTGAGCCTGTCGGGATCGTAATCGCGGTAGTGCTGAAGCCGGTGAATGACTTCGTAGAGGCTGGAGCAGCGTTTATGGCGGTCCAGCTCGGTCATTTCAGTGATCAGGCCACTGATAGTAGGGTGTATACGTTGATTATATTGTACCGGGTTGTTGCGGTATTCTGCAAAAAGCCTGAGGTCTTCCTCATCGTACAGATCAAGCGACAGGGCCATACTACCCAGTATCAGTCCCAGGCAGAATATATCTGTCTGTTCGTCATGATGCCCCTGCAATTGTTCAAAACAACGATATCCTTTCACATAGGCGGGAGAGTGCAATGGTGCGGTATTGTCAAGATGTACCTGCAGTGATTCTACACGATATGCACCGGTTTCTACATCGGTTTCCAGGCGGCTTTTACCGATCACGTCAAACTGCTGTGCGCGCAACGCTTCAAAAAGAGGTTCAAGAGCGCCCGGTTTGGATAAAGGGGCGTGTGCAAGCCTTTCATCAATATCCAGATGCTGCCCGGTAATAAAAAGGGCGCGGTCGTTACCAAAAGGAGCTACCTGTCCATTTTCATGAAAGCTCAACACTTCTTCAAAGAGCGGCATTACAAACGCGATCACATCATCTGTAGCATAATTACCCTGATCAAATGCCGTGCTTAAAAACGTTTCAAAACTGACAGGGGATTGATTATCGGAAGACATGAGTTGTCGGAATTAATTTGCTAATGTGTTGGTGTGCTAATGTGGTAATTGGGTAATCGCCATATACCTTTTACCATCAACCTTCTACCTTACTTAAAACGTATAACCTACTACTTACTACTCATAAATCTGCTCACCTTCATTTTCCTTTACAGCATAGTAGGCTGCCAGCGATTTCTGCTTATGCTGCTGTAGTTTTTTATCACTGAGTTTGCCTTCTTTTCTTACAATAGCATCCAGCTGTTCTTTAAGCTGGGCGTCTTCGGCAAACTGGAAGGCCCAGCCAGCCGGCACCTGGTCAAGAGAAGGGTCTACTATCACAAAATCGAACAACACATAGGCCAGGTAATCTTTAATGCTGCTATGAAAGTCATTCAGCTTTTCAATAAATGCGGCATCCAGTACGGCGGTCTCATCCCACGCGAAGTCGGCAAAATACTGGCGGGCAAGGCTGATGACCAGTGGGCTTTGAATCCACCTGGGTTTAAGAAACAGTTGAAGGAAGCGGCGGGTGAGTATGGCCATTTCCTGTTGCTGAAAAATATCAAGCCGGTCAAGCTCAATAGTATGCTCTACCATATTACTGACAGTCTTTTCGACCTCAGCAGCCTGGTTATGGGAAAGTTGAACGGCTTTTGCACGGATAAAATTTTCCGGATGAGAGATACCGGCAGAACGCGTTTTTGCGTCGGCAGCAAAAATTTCATCGGCCTGGCGCAGGTATGCTTCTGCCTGCACCTGCTGCAGGCCAGTCGACATTTTTACCAGTGATGTGATCACCGGTTCGTGATTGCCCGTAACCAGGAGAGCTCCTCTGTCGCAAAAAATCTCTGTATACAGACGGAAAAGACGGGCCGTTTCATAATAAGCCGCTTCGCTGCTATGGTTGTTGGCAATGGCGGTGATGATACGGTCAGCAATTTCCAGTTCTCCATCCAGCAGGGAATAAAGTTTAATATGAGTGAGCTCATGAGCCAGCACTGCCAGCAACTCCTCTTCGGTAAGCAGCGTGATTACCGGTCCGCTGAATACAATATGCGCTTCACGGTTAATATATACTATGGCGGCATTGAGTTCTTCTGTATACTGGGCCTGGTATACAGTAACGGGCAGCTCCGTTAACCCCAGTTTATTTTTTGCCAGATCTATTTTACTGTAAATGCCCTGATCAGCAACAGGATCAAATTTGTAAGTGTTTTTGAGCAGTTCAGTCTTAAACTCGTTTAGCTGCTCTTCCTTGTTTTTGGCCAGCGCAAAATAATCCCAGGTTTTGGTTTGCTGACGAAAATAGTCGCGAACCTGCCTGTGATAAGGTAGGGGTGTAAGCATGAGAGGTAATAAAAATTAGGTGGATCAATATACTCAATATCTGCCGCCAGCGAAAATGAAAAAATGGTAAAAGCTTATTCAGCCTCTTCGTGGTAGACGTCGTCTGCGTTAATCTCCCAGAGAGTGCTTTTGTCGGCAGATCCGGCAATAATTCCTTCTACCGCAGCCATGGCAGTAAGCATACTATGATCGGTATTGTTGTAGCGGTGCATGCCATTGCGGCCAATGGGGAAGAGGTTGCTGATGCTGTTGAACCAACTGATAAGCTGGTCGAAATGCTGATAGCCGCCGTTGTAAGATGGATAGGCTTTTTTGACCCTGACTATCAGTGTATCTTTTACAGCTTCAGCAGAAAGAATACCAATTTGCTGCATTTCTGCAATAGCCTGCCGGCTTATTTCTTCATCTGATTGCTGCCAGAACGGCTCCGTTTCTTCGCAGAAATATTCAATACCCAGCCATTTGCTGCCTTCCTGTTGTACCATGCCGGGGCTCCAGTTATGAAAAAATTGCAGCCGCCCAGCCTTTATATGATGATCCTGAATATAAATCCAGTTGTCAGATACATCGTTGCCATTTTTCTCTTTGAGCAATAGCTGGTCTGTCAGTACTCCTACAATTAAAAAATCGCGGTACTGAAGAGCGCCGGCAATTTGCGCTACAGCCGTTGGTACTGGCAGTTGATGTACCTGTTGCAACAACTCACGTACAGGCATAGTGGAGAGGAAATAATCACCTGCAAAATGTTGAGTGCTGCCTGTGTTGATATTCGTCGCTTCAACTGCCAGTATCTGGTTCTGCCCATTTCCTTTCAGACTGGTTACGGCTGTGTTGAGTAAGATTTGGCCTCCTTTTTCTTTAACAGCCTGAGCAACTGTTTCCCACATTTGCCCGGGACCATACAACGGGTAAAGAAACTGTTCAATAAGACTGGTGCTGGTACCTTTTTGCTGCAGGCTGGTGTTTCGTACGAAAATGGAACGCAGTGCATGCTTAATGACTTTGCCGATATTGAGGTTTTTTACACGCTGCCGCCCCCAGTCGGCCGGAATCTGATGGCAGGGTACTCCCCATACCTTTTCGGTATAATCCTTAAAAAAAGTGAGGTACAGTTCAGATCCAAAGCGGTTTATGAAAAAGTCTTCGAGAGAAGACTCCGGTTTGCGGGGCATAATGCGTGCGCCGAGGTAACTGCCAAAAATGCGCAGCGAGCGTCCCCAACCCAGGCGCCGGATAGTGGCTATGCCCGGCTGAAGGGGGTAGTCATATAGTTTTTTCTCAAAATAAATCCGTGATTTTCGCGGACGCAGCAGCATACGCTGATCTGGAGCTGCGCTGTTGTTTTCGGGTAAGGTGTGAGCGGCTGTCTTGTTCTGATACTGCAGTTGTACCGCATTACCAGCAACAGGTGTATCAAGAGGCAGAAAATGGAGCCACCAGTCTACAACTTTTTTTGACTTGGAAAAAAAACGGTGTCCTCCGATATCAATTTTATTCCCGTTATGATCGATGGTTTTGGAAAGGCCGCCGACCTGTGAACCTGCTTCCAGCACAATAGGAATAATATCCGTATGGGTCAGCAGTTCATATGCAGCCGTAAGCCCGGCAGGACCGGCTCCTATAATTATGGCGGTTTTAGGCAATTGATTCAGATGGTTTTTTGGTGGCGATAAGAAGTATAGTAAATAATAAAAGGTATTCTCCGATACTATCCTGCATAGGCACAATATGCCAGGGTATGGATAACAAGAGCAAACCCGACAAAAGTACCCCATATAGGAAAGCAGGTAAACGCATATACCAGCCGATCGTTAACAATGCTGCCAGCCAGGGCACGCCATTGTAGGTAAACCGGTGGATAGGCGAAAAATAATCGGAGATCATATATAAACAAATTCCCAGTAGTCCTGCCTGTACAACTGTAAATCTATGGATGAGTGCTATCCGGCGGTAATAAAATAAAAGCAAAAATGCTATTACCGTCAGACTGCCAGCCATCATCCATTTCACGGGCATGCGTTGATTAAAGAGCTGTTTATACAACACGAAAATATTCGAACTTTCGCCACTTGCTTTATATGGATAAGCACGGGCTGCACTGTCTGCCTCATCCATTTTCCACCCTTCGTAGTCGAGCCGATGATTAAAAGAAGCCTTATGCCCCTGGCTTGGGTTCATTTGCTGATGCAGCTTTACATGTTCATCCAGGGCAGCGCGGTATTGTTGCCAGTAGTACCGTGATTGTGAAGTTGCCAGGGCCAGTCCCAACATCAGCAAAGCACCTGCCATGCACCAAAGCCGGCTTTTGAGCGGCCATTGTTTCCATAAAAACAAAAAGGGTATCAGGAAAAAAATGAGGGTGGGCCGTAGTAACAGAAGTATGGCAGAGATAATACCGGCTATAAACAATGACCAGCGGCTGGCAGATTTATAAAGCAAGGCAATAAATGCAAAACAAAACCATGCAGCTACGAAATAGTTCTGGCCTTTAAATACGGCATCGCTCCAGAAGCGCGTAAACAAAAAAAGGATGGCAGTTGCTATTATCAGCAGTCGTTGCCGGCGTGAGGAGACAAGACTTACAGCAATACCCAGCATGGACGCCCAGGCGATGTACTCGATAATCAGCCATACTTTGGAAAAACTGCGTTGCGGGATATTGGCAATCGGGTATAATAATTGATGAAAGAAAGGAGAGGCGGTAATATTAGATGCTGCCATGAAATCGTAACCAGTGGGATCATAATAGCGAAATGATTGTGTGGAATCCCATCCATAGAAATAGGGCGAAATTCCGTCTTTCTGCAGCCTCGCACCTACTACGCGGTTGCGCAGATCGCCAGGATGCTGGCGTTCAAGCCGGATATCTCTGTAGATACAACAAGCCATTGCAACAGCGGCAAGTAAAAGAAATATATACGTGTAAAGACGGGGCATCGTGTAATCGGAAACTTACGGCAAGATAGGTAACAAATAAGGACCGAACTACTTCTCTGTCGCGAAAGCCCTTTAAAAGAGTCGTAATTGCACCGCTTTGAAATAAGATAAAGGATCAATATTTGTGGAGAGGGTAAAGGGGGTAAAGGTAGAAGGCAAAAGGAATAAGGATAAGGGTGTGATAAGAAACCTACACATAGCCTTTTACCTTAATCCTTTCACCTTCTGCCCTGAAATAATGTTACAGATGATCTTGTAAAGACACATGAACAGGACAATGG
>JAGODE010000145.1 GCA_017998385.1 Chitinophagaceae bacterium
GCTGACACGACCAATAATAAGACCTGTGATAGGAAGCAATATCAGTAAAAAAAGAGATAGCTGGGGTGAAATGATGATCAGGAAGATAAGGTAACCCACCACTGTAATGGGATCCTTTACCAGGCCATCGAGCATACCAACCACCGAGCCTTCGATTTCGCCGATATCGTTGGTCATACGTGAAATGATATCACCTTTCTTCTTTTCTGTAAAATAGCCAATGGGTAGGCGTAGAATCTTATCGTACAGCTCGCCGCGCAAATGTGTGATAATGGATGTGCGGATAGGTACCGATAGCCGGTTTGACAGGTACAGGAAAAGGTTTTTCAGTACAGTGGCGCTGATGATGATGATACATATAACAGAAAGGCCCGCCAGTTTATCGCGGCTTATAATTTCTGTCAGAAAATTGTTGAGGTAACTGCCCAGTGCATTGCCTTTGAAGGCGACTCCTCCCGGCACGCCGGTTTCAAATATGAGCCCAAAAAAGGGAATGAGCATTCCGATCGAAACAACTCCAAAAAGGGTGGCCAGCAAAACGCACAGAAAGTAAAGCCCCAGCTTGCCTTTTTGCCGTTTGAGATAGTTTAAAATCCGCGAATATTTTTTCATCAGGTCCTGGTGTTCGCTTAAACGGGGCAAAGTAAGTAATTTTACCGCGTCTGCCAGCAGGTTTGTGATGGCAGGCAATAAAATGCTGTAAAATGGAAGAAGGTAAAAGACAGAAACAGATAGCCGGTTTGCTGAACGAGGAAATGAATCTCATCTTTCAGCGGCTTGGCCTTAATATGATTGATGGCGGTATGGTTTCTATATCGTCTGTGAAGGTGACCCCCGACCTGCTGGAAGCCAGGTTTTACCTGAGTTTCTTTCAGGTAAAAGACGTGGAGGGAGCGCTGAAAAAGATTGAGGAACGCCATCATGAAATCAAGAAGGAACTCACCGGCCGGGTGCGTCATCAACTGCGCAGTATGCCGGTGCTGAAGTTCTTCCAGGACGATACGCTGGATCATGTTTTCAGGATGGAAGAACTGTTTAAGAAGATCAAAGGCGACCAGTAAAGTTGCTTCAGTTTTAACTTAATATTTGCATATAACCTTGCATTTCCTCTTTGCCTGGCGCTATTTCAAAGCCAAAAAGTCAACGAATGCTATCAATGTGATTGCCTGGATCAGCATTGGTGCCATCATTATGGGCACAGTAGCGCTTATACTGGTGTTAAGCGTTTTCAATGGTTTTGAAGACCTGGTAAAATCACTTTATTCTTCTTTTTACACCGACCTGAAAATAAAGCCGGCTACCGGTAAGCATATTTCCGTTACACCTGAACAGTTGAATCGCCTGCGTGCTATAAAAGAGATTGCCGGGTTTTCGAGGGTAATTGAAGAAAAGGCGCTGCTGCAGAATGAAGATTATCAATCTGTGGTGCACCTGATGGCGGTAGATGATGAATACCGGCAGGTGACAGGTGTGGCAGATCATATCGTAAGCGGTCAGTATGATCTGGGTACTGCCGATGCGCCCAAATTAATACTGGGCACAGGAGTGGAAGGCGCCCTGGGAATTGCAGCCGACCGCAACCTTTTTTATCTCAAGATCATTCTGCCACGCAAGAGTAAATCGGAACAGATAGATCCGCTGAATGATATCAGCAACGACAATATCCAAAGTTCTTCTTCTTTTCAGATACAACAGGATTTTGATACCAAGTATGCTATCACCAATCTCGATTATGCGCGGCAGGCGCTGAGACTGGATAGCAATTTGTACAGCGGTATTGAGATCAGGTTGCGCGATGCCAATGCTGCGGATGTGGTAAAGAAAACGGTGGAAAAAGCTATGGGACCGGGGTACCTGGTGCAAACCCGCTACGAACAGAATCAGAGTCTGTACTCGGTTATGAATATGGAGCGTTGGATTATTTACGGTGTATTATCGCTGATACTGGTAGTAGCAGCTTTTAATATGATTGGGGCGTTGACGATGCTGGTGCTGGAGAAGCAGAAAGATATTGGCGTGCTGCATGCACTGGGAGGCAGCCGCCGGTTTATTCAGCGTATTTTTTTGAGCGAAGGATTGTTGCTGGCGACGGTGGGTACAGTCATTGGAATGATGCTGGCTATCCTTATAGCCTGGCTGCAGATTAATTATCATCTTATTCCGCTCGAAGGGGGGACGTTCCTGATCAATTATTTCCCTATAAAATTGCGGCTTGCCGATTTTCTGCTGGTAGGAGCTACCGTGCTGGTTATATCCTTACTGGCATCCTGGCTGCCTTCTACAAAGGCTGCCAGGCACCAGTTCAGTTTACGAAGTGAATAGTTAAGAGATCGTTCTTAGTAGTCGCCCAGGGTTTCCGGCAGTTGGGCCAGTGCTTTGGCCAACTGTTCATCATTGGGGGCAATGCCATGCCATTCGTGGGTGCCTTCCATAAAATCGACCCCTTTACCCATTGCTGTATGCATCAGGATGCAGACAGGTTTTCCCTGGCCGGTAAGGCTTTTGGCTTTTTCCAGTCCTGCTACCACTTCATCCATATCGTTGCCATTCATTTCAAGGGTAGTCCAGCCAAACGCGTCAAATTTGGCGCGAAGATTGCCAAGATTCATCACCTTGCTGGTGGGGCCATCAATTTGCTGACCATTCCAGTCGATGGTGGAAATGAGATTGTCCACTTTGTGGTGGGCGGCAAACATGGCTGCTTCCCAGATCTGGCCTTCATCGAGTTCGCCATCGCCATGAAGTGAGAATACCAGATTGCTGTCATTATTCAGCTTTTTGGTGAGGGCGGCGCCAATAGCAACACTCATGCCCTGGCCCAGTGAGCCGCTGGCAATGCGGATGCCGGGCAGGTGCTCATGCGTAGCAGGGTGTCCCTGAAGGCGGGAGTTTATTTTTCGGAAAGTAGCAAGTTCTTTGATGTCGAAGTAGCCTGAGCGGGCCAGTACCGAGTAGAAGACAGGAGAAATATGACCATTTGATAACACAAAAACATCTTCATTACGGGCATCCATATGAAATGCCGGGTCATGTTTCATTATCTTGAAATACAGGGCGGTGAGAAAGTCGGCACAACCCAGCGAACCACCGGGGTGGCCGCTGTTGGCTCCATGTACCATACGAACAATATCACGGCGTATTTGCGATGCAATGGCTTTCAGTTCAGGCATAAAAATTAGGTACTTTTTAAACTTTTTGTATCTTGCCCCCTCAAATAGGTTAGGGCGCTGCAAAAGTGCAATCTTTTTTCCGAAAAAATCCATCCGTTGATATTAATCTCCTCCAATTCCACCATATAGAGGGGGTGTGATAATTAATATTGGCGAAGTATTAATTAGTTCAGACCCAATGTAAACTAAAAGGTTTAAGCCTATTTTTGTACCGTAAAACCCTGCTTGATGCTTGATGTATTGTTAACAGCTTCGGTGTCGTTCATTATATCATTCCTGGCTATACCGGTTGTATTGCAGATTGCAGATCAGAAGAAGCTTTACGACATCCCAGATGAAAGAAAAGTGCATACTCATGCGGTAGCATCTTTAGGAGGGGTGGGTATTTTTGGTGGTTTTCTGCTCGCTTCACTTTTATCTATACAGGGCTACTTAAACCCTGAGTTTCAATACTTTTTTGCGGCTGCGCTGGTTATTTTTTTCCTGGGTCTGAAAGATGACCTGATCGTTCTTTCTGCCAGCAAAAAATTTGCCGGCCAGGTAATTGCCGCCTCCATTCTGATACATCTGGGAGGCATCCGGCTCGACAGTATGCATGGCTTATTTGGTTTTGAAACCCTGCCAGAGGCTTTCGGACTTGCACTTAGTTATCTGACTATCATTGTAGTTATCAATTCATTTAACCTGATCGATGGTGTGGATGGGCTGGCAGCCAGCCTGGGTTTGCTTACCATGCTCATCTTTGGAACTTATTTCTTCATGATTGGTTACCAGGCATATGCGTTGCTGGCTTTTGCGCTGGGAGGTAGCCTGGTTGCTTTTCTCATTTTCAATTACCACCCGGCCCGGATCTTCATGGGCGATTCCGGCTCCCTTATGATTGGCCTGATCAATTCCATCATGGTGATCAAGTTTATCAATGTAGCCAGCGATCCTTCGGTAGTGGTGCCCATCGGCGCTTCGGCGGCTGTAGGAATTTCTATTCTCTTCATTCCCCTGCTGGATACACTTCGGGTATTCTCTATCCGCATTTTTAACGGACGCTCTCCGTTTACACCCGATCGTAATCATATTCATCATTTGCTGCTCAGCAAAGGCCTTGGCCACGCGGCCGTTACTTTCACCTGCGTATGTGCCAATATCGGATTTGTAGTACTGGCTTATTCCCTGCGTTCGCTGGGATCAACTGCTGTACTGCTGATCATGCTGGCTTTCGGATTTAGCGCCATAGCAATCCTCTATTACCAGCGCAAGCGCCGTAGTGCCATGGTGGTATCCACCCGCCGTATACTGGAACCTGCAGAAATCAAGTCGACATCCAAAGTAGTTACACTTACTCAGGAGGCCGCTACTGCAGATCATAACTGATTTTCCGGTAGTTGTTATTCCGCTGTTTATTGCCATACTCCTTTTTTACCTGGCGACCGGAGGGTTGAAGCGATGTTTTTTTTAAAGGCATGCTTTCGTTAGATTTGCGCTTGCTAAAATCAAGAATAATGGAAGAAGTTTCAAGAATTATCTCAGGCGCTGATGAGCAGATGAAAAAAGCGATAAACCACCTGGAGGTGGAATTGGTTAAAATCAGAGCAGGTAAAGCCAACCCTCAAATGCTGGACGGACTGGTAGTTGACTATTATGGCTCACCTATGCCAATTAACCAGGTAGCGAATATTACCGCAATGGATGCCCGTACACTGAGCATTCAGCCATGGGAAAAAAATATGTTGCAGCCAATTGAGCGTGCTATTATTGCCGCCAACCTGGGTGTTACCCCTCAAAACGATGGCGTCATCATCCGGCTGTTTCTTCCTCCGCTTACAGAAGAGCGTCGTCGCGAGCTGGTAAAACGCTGCCAGGGCGAAGGTGAGCATTCAAAAGTAGCTATCCGCAATATCCGCCGCGAGGCTATTGAGAATATTAAGAAGCTTCAGAAAAACGGGTTGAGCGAAGATGCTTCCAAAGATGCTGAGGCCGATGTGCAGCAACTGACCGACCGGTTTATTTCAACTGTTGAAAAACATCTGGCGGCAAAAGAGAAAGAGATCATGGCTGTATAATTGAGCCATCCGCATAAAATTAAACGATAGGGCAGCTCTCAGGCTGCCTTATTTTTTTCCGGTCTGTTGGCCAGAAAGACACCGGCCAGAATAATTAACAGACTCAGGATGGTGATCCAGCCAATGCGTTCTCCGTCGAGTACCCCCCAAAAAAGAGCAACAAAAGGAATACCGTAGGTGACAAGCGATGCAAACAATCCGCCTGCCCGCTGCACAAGTACATAAAAAATGGCTGTTCCTATTGCACTTCCCGCAAAGCCCAGCATAACGGCGTTGAGTACAGACCACTGAATGGTGGTATCACTAAAGTTGAGCTCAAAGAAACCCTGGAACCACAGAACAAGTCCGGCCGGAATGGCCATTAGTGTGACGGTAACAGTGGCAATATGCAAGGGGTTATATCCTTTGAGGTTATGACCTACCTGGTTTACATTGAAACCATAAGAAAGGGTAGCCAGTAATATGAGTGCTGCGTACCCCAGATTGTACAGGCGAAGACTGTCCTGGCTTAGGGTGAGCAGGCATAGTCCTGCAAAACCAACAAGAATACCGGTGAGTCTTGCGGAGCTGATCCGGTCTTTAAAGAAAACAATTCCGATCACTGCCACACAGATGGGTGTAAGTGAGTTGAGAATACCTGTGAGGGAGCTATCGATCCGGAAAATGGCAGTAGCAAACAAAAAAGCCGGCAACAGATTGCCACATAGCCCGGTGAGTATTAATATGGGTAGTTTGCTTAAAGGAAAGCTGCGGAAATGAAAAATGGCAAAAGGCAGGCAGGCGATACCTGCGGAGAAAATGCGCAGCGCTGCGATCTGGGAAGCGTTGAGGCCTTCGCGGCTAACTTTCATTAAAATAAATGAGCTGCCCCATATCAGGCAGAGCAGCATAAAGAGAGGCCATTTAATCCAGGTTGCACGCATAAGGAGGGCAAAGGTCAGGAATAGTGAGTATAAGATAAACGATTTTTAAGGAGTGTCTTTGCTGGAAAATTTTCAGGGTCCTGTCTGTGCTTTTCTGCAGGATTATTTGCCGCAGAAAACGCAGAAGGCAGCAGGGTAAATATCCTGCTGATAGCAGCGAGGAGTGCTGATACCTGAATTGAATCACGCCGATTTTCAAGAATACGCGCCAGATGGTGTAAAAACCCTATTTTGGCAAAAGAAAAATATAAGCGATGGCTAAAATGAAACTGGCAGAAATTGATACCCGGGCACCCGGGGACATGGATAAAGCCATGACAAAAGAAAAAACGGCTGCTATACTGGAGGAACTGGACGAGTTGCAAAACCTGCTGTATGCAGAAGGGCGGCATAGTGTGCTCGTGGTAATACAGGGTATGGATGCCAGTGGTAAGGATGGGCTTATCCGCAATGTGCTGGGTAATATGAATCCGCAGGGCGTGCGTGTACAGTCATTCAAAGCGCCTACGGCTGAAGAACTGGCTCATGACTTTCTCTGGCGTATTCATCGCCACTCGCCAGACAGGGGTATGATACAGGTCTTTAACCGCTCTCATTATGAAGATATACTCGTAACCCGTGTACACAAGTGGTGCGATGATGAGACGGCTAAGAAAAGAATGAAAGCAATTAATGATTTTGAACAGCTGCTGCAGGAACACAACAACACACATATCCTCAAATTTTATTTGCATATTTCCCGCGATGAGCAACTAAGCCGGCTTACTGAACGTCTGAAGGATCCGGCGAAGATGTGGAAGTACAATCAGAAAGATTTTGATGAAGCGCAGTTATGGGATATTTACAGGGAAATGTATGAAGCCTGTTTTGAGGAATGCAACAACCCTGAATGGACCATAGTACCTTCGGATCAGAACTGGTACAAGGAGTATACGGTAGCCAAAGCGCTGCGCGATCTGCTGAAGGGATTGAAAATGCAGTACCCGGGCATCAAAAAATAAATAGTTGTTGAAAAACGCTAACCGGAAATCGTTATTCGTGCAGATTTTTATCTTACCTTTTTCATAGGGAATAAAACCAATCATTACTTCACGTCAAAACTTACTTTTATGGGTATGCTTAAAGAATTCAGGGATTTTGCGCTCAAGGGCAATGTAGTGGAACTGGCTGTAGCCGTGATCATCGGTGGGGCTTTTGGAGCAATTGTATCGTCGCTGGTTGACGATGTGATCACTCCGCTGCTGCTGGCACCTGCGCTGAAAGCCATTAATGCCGAAAACCTGGATCAACTAACCTGGGGAGGTACCGTCAAATATGGCAAATTTCTGTCGGCAATTATTAAATTTATCGTCATTGCCTTTATCCTCTTCCTGATTATAAAAGCAATGAACAGTGTCAAGAAAAAAGAGGCAGCAGCACCTCCTCCGCCCACACCTGAAGAGATCCTGTTACTACGCGAAATCCGCGATAATTTAAAGAAATAGGGGCAAGCGATTTTCCCGTATTTTTGACACCCTGCCAGTGCCAACCGGCGCAGGCAGGGTTTATTTTCAATAGTACTTCATGGTCAATTCATCGTCTTACCAGATTCGCCTGCCTCAGTTTGAAGGCCCGTTTGATCTGCTCCTGTTCTTTATTGAGCGGGATGAATTGGATATTTATAATATCCCTATTACAAAGATTACCAACGATTTTCTGGACTATATTCATCAACAGGAGCATCTCAATATTGAGTTATCGAGCGAGTTTATCCTGTTTGTATCCACGCTGATGCGGATCAAGGCCAAAATGCTGCTGCCCCGCAAGGAGCTCGATGCCCAGGGCAATGAGATTGATCCCCGCCAGGAACTGGTTAATAAAATCCTTGAATACAAGCGCTTTAAAGAAGCATCTGCCCAGCTGGCCGAGATGGAAGCCATGCGCATGCTGATGGTAAAACGGGGCAATATCCAGAAAGAGCTGTCAGCCATTGGCGAAGAAGCCGGCGAAGGAACCGAAATTCAGAATATTACCCTGTTCAAGCTGATGAAAGCCTTTGAACGGGCCATGCAGAAATACTCCGACCGGGTCAATAAACCGGTCCACACCGTGGTGCAATACCGCTATACCATGGAAGTGAGTCGCCAGGATATGCTGGAGCTGGCACAACGCGAAAAGACGGTCGCCTTTGAACGTATTTTTGAACATGCCGAAAACAGGGTGCATGCCATCTTCCTGTTTCTGTCGCTGCTGGAACTGGTGCAGCAAAAGTTCATGAAGATCATGATCGGTGAAGGCAAGAATAATTTCATCATTGAATACAATGAGCCGGAAGATCGTCTGGCAGAAATAGAAGAAGAAAACCAACCACAATAACCTAAAAAAGGAAGATTATGAAACGTTTTGGAAGCGCAAACTGGAAAGGTTCCGGCAAAGAAGGCACAGGTACCACCAGTACACAATCAGGCGTTCTTAACAATACGCAGTATTCATTCAACAGCCGTTTTGCTGAAGGTATCGGCACCAACCCCGAAGAGCTGATCGCTGCTGCTCATGCCGGTTGCTTTACCATGAAACTGAGCTTTGTGTTGAATGAAGCAGGGTTTACTGCTGATAATATTGATACGAAATGCACCATTACATTTGAAAATGGCGCTATCGTTGAAAGCCATTTGGATGTAACAGCTACCGTTCCTGGTATTGATGCGGCAAAATTTGAGGCCTGTGCAGCAGATGCTAAAGCGAATTGCCCTATCAGCAAATTGCTGAATACGCAGATATCGATGACGGCTGCGCTGGCATGAGATAAGGTAAACGGTGAAAGGTAGAAGGTGTAAGGGTAATTTCTTTCACCTTCTGCTTTTGTCTTTTACCTCAACCAGCGTCTGCTCAGAAAAATCTTTTCGATTAATAGGTCAGTGAGGTAGTCACATCATCGTTGTTTACCCGTCTTCCCTTTCACCTTCTACCTTTCACCGTTTACCTTTACTCATAGATCCACAACAATACCGGTTTCTTGGAACCGGTAATTAGTTTTTTCAGTTGTTGTAAAAAAGCAGGCGATACCGTAGGGCAGCCGTCGCTTTGACAAAGTTCTTCACCATCGGGGGCATTGGGTACGCATTCATGACTATGTAAAACCACAAAACGCTGAAAGGCGTTGCTATTGGTTTTTTCAAGCCCATGCAGTTTATAGGCCAGCCCGAATCTTCCGTTATAAGAGTAGCCTACTTTATATTTTCCGAGCGATGTGCAGCCGCTTCCCACCTCATTGCTGTAGCGCCGTCCTTCGAGCCAGTTTTCATTACAGCGTCCATGTGTAACCAGCCCCTCCAGACGAATGCTGTCTCCGTTACTGTCATATACAAAAAAGCGGTTTTGAGAGGAGGGCAGGCTCATGTCGATCAGGAAGAATAGCTGATCATGATAATTGTGTCCTTGTGCATAACGCCGTGCTTCAGCGGCTTTTTCCTGTAGTTTTTCCCGAAGTGTGGCAGCAATGAGTTTAGCCGGTTTGTTGCCGGCGGGAGAAAGCTTTTTTTTATTTAATAACCCTGAGGAAAATAACCAGGTAGTGCTGAGCAGCAGCACAAAAAGGATGAGCAGTGGCCGGGTGCGCATAAGGAGTGGTTTAGCCGTACTTTGATGCTAAGTAAATGGCATTCCACAACATCCCGGCTCTCTGCGGGTGTTAAATAAAACTGAAAACGGACCGGTGTTTATTGCAGAAGCGCAGAGACCGTCACTTTATCTTTCATCATTTCGCGAACGGCTGCTGCAATAGCAGCTGCATCGTAGCCGCACTCGTGGTGCAACTCACGCGGCGTGCCATGCTCTACAATACGATCAGGTATACCCAGCATGCGGAGGTCATTTTTATAACCATGGCGGGCCATAAATTCAAGTATTGCACTGCCAAAGCCTCCTTCTATTGTACCGTCTTCTACGGTAACAAGTTTGGGATAACGCTGACAGGCTTCGTGTAGCAGGGCTTCGTCCAGCGGTTTTACAAAACGCATATCGTAATGGCCTGGCTGAATGCCATCATTGCGGAGATCGCGGATCGCTGCAGCAGCAAAGTTGCCCGGGTGGCCGAATGAAAGGATAGCGATATCCTGTCCTTCGCGAAGGCGGCGGCCGGTGCCGATACGAATTTCGCTGAAAGGTGTTTTCCATTCCGGCATCACACCCTCGCCACGCGGGTAGCGAATGACAAAGGGATATTCGTTGCTGTCGAGCTGGGCTGTGTACATGAGGTTGCGCAACTCGCTTTCATTCATAGGAGCGCTGATGACCATGTCGGGTATACAGCGCATATAGGCGATATCATAAGCACCGTGGTGTGTAGGTCCATCATCGCCTACCAGACCGGCACGGTCCAGGCAGAATACCACGGGTAATTTCTGAATAGCTACATCATGAATGACCTGGTCATAGGCACGCTGCATGAAGGATGAGTAGATGTTGCAGAATACGCGCATGCCCTGCGTGGCCATACCGGCGCTGAGCGTTACGGCATGCTGCTCACAGATACCCACATCAAAAGCGCGTTGCGGCATCTTCTCCATCATGAATTTGAGTGAAGACCCCGAAGGCATTGCCGGCGTGATACCAACTATTTTTTCGTTGGCTTCTGCCAGTTCGATCATGGTATGGCCAAATACATCCTGGTACTTGGGGGGCTGGGGAGTGTCAAATTTTTTCCGGAAAATCTCGCCGGTTACTTTGTCAAATAAACCGGGAGCATGCCAGCGGGTCTGATCTTTTTCGGCCAGGGCATAACCTTTTCCTTTTACGGTGATCACATGCAACAGCTTGGGACCGGGTATTTCGCGGAGATCGCGGAGGGTGTCTACGAGCTTGGCTACATTGTGGCCGTCGATCGGACCAAAGTAGCGCAGCTTCAGCGCTTCAAACAGGTTGGCACTGCTGCTCACCATGCCTTTCAGCCCTTCGGCCAGTTTGTGTCCCATGGCACGGCTGAAGTTTTTACCGACCGGAAGTTTACCCAGCAGGTTCCACACATCGTCTTTTACTTTGTTGTAAGTAGGTGATGTGGTAATATCTGTGAGGTATTCTTTGAGGGCTCCCACATTGGGGTCGATGCCCATACAGTTGTCGTTGAGGATGATCAGCATATCCGTATCGGCTACACCGGCGTGGTTCATGCCTTCGAAAGCGAGGCCGGCTGTCATAGCGCCATCGCCAATCACAGCTACACATTTACGATCTGTTTCACCCTTATATTTTGCAGCCATGGCCATGCCAAGGGCGGCAGAAATGGAAGTGGAGGAATGTCCTACAC
>JAGODE010000146.1 GCA_017998385.1 Chitinophagaceae bacterium
GTTCATACACAGTACGGATGGCGTCATAGATCATTTCTGAACCGGACTCCTTGGTCAGGTAGGAGTTAGCGCCAATTTCCATCATCCGTGAAATTACGGAGTGGTCATTGTGCATGCTAAGCATGATCACCTTTACATTCGGGTACAGCTTTTTGATCTCGGGCAGGGTTGCCAGACCGTCCATAATAGGCATCTGGATATCCAGCAGTACTACATCGGGCTGGATATGACGTAATAAATTAAGGAGTTGCATTCCGTTTTCGGCCTCAGCCACCATCTGAATGTCTTTACGGCTGGAGAGAGAGGTTTTCACCCCGGTACGAAAAAGGGCATGATCGTCAGCAATTGCGACCTTAATAACAGCGTTAGTTTCGTGATTTTTCATGGGTCTGATATTGGCTTTTATTTGGTGGTTTAACTATTCTTTCAGGCTGCAATTTGGAAAATTCCTGCAACATATACCATAGTAGAAGTACTCGAATTATACTCTGTGGAAAGTACCCTATTACTACTACATGGTAAAACTACTATTCGTGTAAGAGGGTAATTCCTATTCGCTTTTGGGTCATTTTACTTTTCATTCGGTAAATACCGAAGGCAGTAAATTGGGAGTTTCTGCTCTTGTACACATAGGGATGTGGATATATTTTTGTGTCAGAAAGTTGATTGCTGCGGATGATTCGTTTATCCTACTCATCCAATGTCCAAACCGTCCAGAAATTTATTTCCAATTCCTTTGAAGAACCAGAGCGACTTCCTCCCTCAATCAACTTTCTCTTTATCCTTTTTCCTGGTTCCGTTTTTAATACCCCGTTTCCGATGGAAAGCTGATTAAAAAGACTGTAAGCCATTAACCTTGTCCAAATTCTGAATCCGACTCTTTTACATACCTTTTTTCTTTCATAACAGTAACGTTCAAAAACCCTTCTTTTTAGAGGGGTTTTTTATTGGCCCGCGGGGTACTGCTCATCCGTATTTCAAGATTTTACAAATCAGCTACTTATCCTCTTCTCCCCTTTCACTTTCGGTTTCTTTCCCCGATTTAAATGATGTTTACAACAACAAAAAACGGTTTAAACATGGAAAAAAATCCGTTTTTTCCCCGTTGTAGAGCGGCCAAAATCCCCAAAACTCGCCGTGATTTCCGCGCTAATCAAAGAGACACCTGTCTGTAAATTACAGGATCAAAAGCCACTGCTGCATGAAACAGATCCTTTCAGCCTGGAAAAGCAGTTTCATGACGGAACCGCTGGTATTACTGTTGGCTACCGTTCTGTTCTGCATATCGCTGAACAGGCGTTCCTCTGAACCTGTGTTGCGTTTTTTCCCGTTTTATTTCGGTTTGTTTTTTATTCATCAATTACACCTTACCCTGTTAAGACTGTTCGGGGAACCCGATTCTGCTACCGGTTACTGGCAAATCTTCAGCCGCTTTTTTACCTGTTTCTTCATACTCATTGAATTCTGGCTTTTTTCGCGGCTCTGCTACCAATCTATCAAAAGCAATACGCTACGGCGTATTTGCAGCTATTGCATCCTGCTTACGATGGGCACTATGATATTGTGCTTTATTGATCTCTGCTGCCGGTCACCGGCAATTTTCAAACTGCAGGAAACGCATCACCGGGCCAATGCCCTCCTGCACCAGGTCTACCTGATCGAATCCATTTCGCTGCTGCTGATAGCCGGACTTTACTGGATAGATATATATAAGCGCAGGCCTATTCATCGTATCGAAACTGGATATGATTTCTGGATGCTGGCAGGCTGCTGGGCATATGCGGCTGTAATCATCCCTCCTGCCACTGCGGTCAATATCATATCCATTCAGACCTTCAGTCTCTATGGACAAATGCTGACTCTTATATATGTAGGTTACCTGCTCATGTTTCTCCTGATGTTAAAAGGGTACTCATGCACAGCCACGAAGCCAAAATAATGTTTCTGCTGCTGATCAGTTCCGGCATACTATTGTTGTTTGCCGCTGCTATCGTGGCCCTGCTTACTCTTCATAAGCGGGATCAACTGCATGCGGAGCAGCATTATGAAGAATTAAAATCGGACTTCGAAAAAAATCTCCTTTCAGCCCGTTTGGAAATGCAGGAACTCACCTTCCAGGAGATATCGCGTGAAATTCACGACAATATCAACCTGGCCCTCACCCTCGCCAAGCTGCACCTAAATACCTTTTCCTGGGATGAGCGCGAAAAAGCCATGCAGAAAATAACATCATCGGTAGAACTGCTGAGTGAGGCTATAGAAAAACTGAGAAATATTTCGAAAGAACTGAATGCAGAACTAATATCCTCGCAGGGGCTGATCAAAGCTATAGAGCGTGAAATTGAAAAGATTGAGAATACCAATCTTTTTGATATCAGGCTACGCATTATAGGTGAACCTGTATTTATGAAAACAAATGCCGAATTGATTGTATTCCGCATTATCCAGGAAGCACTCAATAATATTATTAAGCACAGCCAGGCTCAAAAAGTAGAAATCACCCTGGCCTATCTGCGCAACAGTCTTTTCCTGCGTATCCTGGATTACGGTATTGGCTTTGATTATGGGCGCAATGTGCACAGTATCCCTGGCCAGGGTGCCGGTCTCATGAATATGATGACCCGTACCCGTATGATGGGAGGCACCATGCAGATACGCAGCGAAATAGACAAAGGCACTTCATTACAATTCAGTTTTCCATATTAACCCATTTTACCATGCCAGATCCTTCTACACCAATTAAAGTTTCCCTGATAGACGATCATATCCTGCTACGCAATGCACTGGCTACACTGATCGATGGTTTTGGCGATTGCAAGGTCATCAACTTATCCGGAAACGGTCATGAATTCATTCAATCGCTGACAGACGGCAATGTGCCGGATGTAGCCATCCTGGATTTAAATATGCCGGAATGTAATGGATTTGAAACGGCCGATTATCTGCGTACAAATTTTCCGAAAGTACATGTGCTGATGCTGACCATGTACGATTCAGAACTCTCACTCATACGCCTGCTGCAGTCAGGTGTAAAAGGATTTTTGAAAAAGGATATTCACCCTTCCGAACTCAAGTTTGCCATTCACTCTGTAATGCAATCCGGATTCTATTACTCGCATGATACAACCGGCAAGCTTGTCAACCTTTTCCGCTCACAGGACGGCTCTCAGGTAAATATTTACAAATCGCTGCTGAGCGATCAGGAAATAAGTTTTCTTAAACTCGCCTGTACCGATCTTACCTATAAGGAAATTGCGCAAAGGATGGGGCTTAACCCCCGCTCCATTGATTCGCTGCGCGATCAGATGTTTGTAAAACTGGATGTGCGGTCAAGGGTGGGCCTGGCTATGATTGCCATCAGGCATGGCATTGTCACTCCTTAGATATTCTTCCTGCTATTTATTAAAGAAGGGCGCCATGGGGCGCCCTTCTCTCTGTAAAAGACAATTAAAAATATCAGAAACCTTTCAGTTTATATTTTTCATTGTAGCGCTCGTTGAGCAGTTTGTGTTTATCCGTGAGATCTATTTTGCGTCCCTGTATCCAGGCATCTGTAACCTGGCTGGTGCGCATGTCGAGGATATCGCCAGAACTGATTACGATATTAGCGTCTTTACCCACTTCAATGCTGCCTGTTTTATCTGCCACACCCAGTACTTTGGCTGCGTTGAGTGTAATAGCAGCCAGCGCCTCTTCTTTGCTAAGGCCATATGCAGCGGCTGTACCGGCATTGAAAGCCAGGTTACGGCCACGGGTCTGGCTGTCGTCATCGGAAATGGCAAACAGTACACCGGCCTTTTGCAGCAGGGCTGCTGTTTTATACGGCTGATCCACATCATCATCTTCTGCGGTTGGCAGACTATGGGGTTGCTGCAATATCACTGACACGTTATTTTCACGTAGCAGATCGGCCACCTGCCAGCTGTCGCTACCGCCAACGATAGTTACATCGAAACCGAACTCTTTTACGAAATCAAGCGCCAGCAGAATTTGCTTTACGGTATTAGCGTGTACATAGATTTTCTGCTTTTTGTCGAACAGCGCCTTTACTGATTCGAATTTAAGATTGGTCTCTGTGTGTTTGGGCTCAGCCAGGTAAGCTTTTGCCTGGCGGAAGAAACCTTTTAGTCCTTCCACTTTATCCAGGCCTTCTTTAACCGGATCTGAGGGAGCGCCACCACCGCGGCCGCCACCGCCGCCAAAACCACCAAAACCGCGGAAACGATTCATCAGACTGGGCATATAAAGGTGCATCCCTTCGTCAGTTTTATATGCAGCATCTTCCCAGTTCCATGCATCCAGTTGCACCAGCGATGAACTGCCTGCCAGGAAATTGCCCTGGGGTACCACATTGGCCAGCAATACCCCGTTTGAGCGCAGGGTATTGATCACTTTAGAATCGGTATTGTACGCAATAATGGACCGTACATTGGGGTTAAGGTCACCTATCTCGCGTACATCAGTTGAAGCACGCACGGCAGATACTTCCACCAGACCAAGTGTGCTGGAAGGAAGAATGAGACCGGGGTAAACGTGTTTGCCTTTGGCATCCACAACTGTACCATCGGCCGGTACGGAAATATCGGCACCTACAGCTTCGATCTTGCCGTTGCTGATTTTGATCACACCGTTTTCAATCACTTTGCCATTGCCCACGTGAATAGTGGCGTTCTTAATAAAAGTGACGCCTTTATTTTCCCTTGCGGGATATACTGTTTCCTGGGCCGATGCTGTGGCCAGAAAACCGATTGATAAGGCTAAAAATATTTTTCTCATTGCACTGGGTTTTAGTCGTTAGTATTTTCTTCTTCTACATCCACTACCAGCAGTCCATGACTATGGCCATGATCGCTGCAGGTATGCATAATCTGATAGCTGGGCTGGGCAGGAATAACGGCAGCACCACTGCGTTTTTCGCCATTCATTTTACGAATAAGACGATTGCGCTCATTATCTACCAGTTTTTGCATTTGTGCATCTTTTTCCCTGTCAAAATAAACCGTACCATCTACAATGGTATACAGTGATTTTGCATAAATGCTCAGCGGATGATCGCTCCATACCACCACATCGCCATCCTTTCCGGGTTTAAGGCTGCCCACACGGTCTTCCACGTGCAGCATTTTGGCAGGGTTAAGCGTTACCATTTTCAGTGCGTCTTCTTCTGATACACCACCATATTTCACAATTTTGGCAGCTTCCTGATTCAGACGGCGGGCCATTTCAGCATCGTCTGAGTTGATGGCCACATTGAGTCCTACTTTGTGCATGATAGCGGCGTTGTAGGGAATAGCATCCTCTACTTCCATTTTATAGGCCCACCAGTCGGAGAAGGTAGATGCATTGGCACCATGTGCTTTCATTTTATCAGCCACTTTATAACCTTCCAGGATATGGGTAAATGTGTTGTATTTATATCCCATTTGCTCGGCTACATGCATAGAGCTGTTTATCTCACTTTGCACATAGGAGTGACAGGTAATAAAACGTTTGTTGTCGAGTATCTCAACCAGCGCGTCCAGTTCGAGATCACGGCGGGGAACAGCCAGCCCTTTTTTGTCTTTGGCATTGTTGTAATCCTGCCATGTTTTTTTATAATCTTTGGCTCTGGTAAAGGCATCTACCAGCACCTGCTCCACACCCATGCGGGTATCCGGATAGCGGATATTGCCTTGTGTAGAGCTGGAACGTTTTACGTTTTCGCCCAATGCAAATTTTATCTGACCTGTCCAGTTTTTGAATTTCAGGTCTTCGTCATTGGCACCCCAGCGCAGTTTGATCAGCTGTGTCTGACCACCAATTACGTTGGCAGAACCGTGCAGAATGTGTGAGCTGGTCACACCACCACTCAGCTGGCGGTATATGTTAATATCATCGGGATTGAGGTTATCGGCAATACGTACTTCCGATGTTACACTTTGTGCTCCTTCATTGATTGATGCGGCTGCAATGTGTGAGTGTTCATCAATAATACCTGGAGTTACGTGTTTACCGGTACCATCTATTACACGTGCAGAAGCATCAGAAAGGTTTTTACCTACTGCAGCTATTTTACCGTTTTTAATCAGCACATCGGTTTCTTTCAGCACACCATCTTTTTCGTTGGTCCAAACGGTGGCGTTGCGGATCAGGATTGTCTCCTGACGTGGTTGCTGACTTTCTTCCCAGCCAAATGGCTCAAAGGGATAGGTCACTGCACCTAATTGAGGTTTTTCTTTTTTACGGGCGCTATCCTGTTTGGCTTCTGCCGCTTTAACGCGGACAGCAGTCCAGGTAAGCGAGTTGCCGGAAGAATCGGTACCGATACCGTTCCATTCTGTACCATTGCTAAGACCACTCAGCCTTGTTGCTGTAGCTGGCAACGCCTGTGAGCCACCAGCCCCGCCAGGGCCACCGGGGCGGGCACCACCGCCACCACCTTCAGGACGCTGACGGCGGGTTTGCGGAGCATAACTCAGTTTTACCTGTTTGCCATCAAAGCTAAGTCGTGCATTGAGCGTGTCTTTTGCAAAAAGGGTGGCAGAACTGGCCGATTTTACATCCAGCGTATAATTCTCTTTTCCACCTGGCATATTTACAACCAGGTTATAGGTACCGGCAAAAGCGCTTACATCATCTTTTACTTCGTACTTAATACCCTGCACCCAGTTTTCGATAATCACTGTTTTTTCATCGAAGATGGGTCCGCTGGTGATCAGGAAGTTGGCCACTTTGCCTGTTTCGAGGCTACCTACTTTGTCGTATACACCCAGCAGGGTGGCAGGCACTTTAGTAAGCGCTTCCAGGGCTTTAGCTTCAGATAATCCGTATTCCATTGCCTTGCGGAGAGAGGGCCAGAACTGGTTTACTCCACGCAGATCGGCAGTAGTAAGACAAAAATTGATACCGGCTTTTTCGAAAGCAGCAATATTGGTTGGGGCGAGTTCCCAGTGTTTCATATCGTTGAGAGATACAAAACGGGCATCATTGGGATCTTCCACATCCTGTGCCTGGGGAAAGTTGAGCGGAAGGATAAAGCTGGCATTGGTTCCTTTCATTTCCTTTATGCGCTGATATTCGTTCTGGCCGGCTTTAATGATGTATTGAACGCCAAATTCGTCACCAATGCGATCGGCGCGAAGGTCATTCCATTTATCATTGGCTTCAAATATCTGTGGCAGGCTTTGATTATCGAGCCATGACTGCAAGGTCAGGTTTACGCCTTCCTGTGCAGGTTTTCCTTTATACCACTGTGCGTCAAGATAAGTCTGACGCAGCAGGGCTATGGTACCCATCATAGAACTGGGATAGCTTTGGCGCGATGTGCCTTTGCTCATGGAATAGTGGGCAGAGGCTCTTTCTTTCAGCATTACGAAATTTTCTTTCTGCGAGGCGAGTGTAACCACAGTGCCTGTGCCACGGGCGATGCCATCACGTACGTGAGAAAGTACTGTACCGAAACCAGCTTCTCGCAGGGCTTTGGCTTTTGCCTCATCCACGCTAAATACTTTATAGGCTTCTACATCACTTTTGATCGCCTGGTTCCAGCCATAGGGGCCATTTGCGTTATTGTTGAGCTGCGGCTGCTGGCCCGGTGTAAAACCACCGCCACCGGCCGGACTACTCACCGTAGTGCCATAGTCGGCATACATATCAATAAAGGACGGGTAGACAAATTTCCCCTTACAATCTACTTCGATGGCGCCGGCAGGCACTTTCAGGCCGCTGCCTAAAGCCACTATCTTTCCATCTTTGATGACCAGTGTGGCATCTGTGAGTGTAGTGGTACCATCTTTTACAATAGACGCATGGGTGAGCGCGTAATGGCCATGCCGTGGATCAGCCACCCCATTTTCAGGGAAGGTTGCCTGGGCATGGAGTTGTCCGGAACTGGCCATCAGTACCAGTCCGCCCAACAACTTTTGCAGGAGCTTTGGTTTTCTCATTCGTGTGTGATTTTTTTTATTAGAAGGCCTTTTTAGCTAAACCTTGTGCAATCGGTAAATACCCGTTAAAGGCGGTGCCGAATTTAACGCAAACCGGCCATATAGCCTGCACCCTTTGATGAATGGTAGCCCCATCAACCGCTATCCGGCCGAAATCAGCAGTCAAAATCGTTTAAGATTTATCCGGCACATAAAAAAGGGTGAAAAAACTGTCATGGGAGCCGGGCAGGAACCCGGGGAATGTACAAATTTTAGTAGCCAGAATAACTAAAAAAGTTAGCCATGCATAATCCTATCCTTATTGCCAATTATTTTCTTACAAAATCCTTTCAAACCGGTAAGGAAGTAACCCCCATGAAACTGGTCAAGCTGGTATATATTGCCCATGGCTGGCACCTGGGTTTATATAACAGTCCTCTCATCAACGAACCGGTACAGGCCTGGAAGTATGGCCCTGTTATTGGCTCTGTTTATCACGCTTTTAAAGATTATTCCAACTATCCGATTACTCAATACGCCCCTATTCCCGATCAGGAATCTTTATCACCCGGCTTAAACCAATTTCTTGACCGGATATGGGATGTATACGGCAAATTTGACGGGCTCCAGCTTTCCACAATGACCAATCAGCCCAATACCCCCTGGGATATTGTCTGGAACAAAGAAGGCGGTAAGGCCAAACACGCCGTTATCATCGACTCGGATGTCATTACAGAACACTATAAGTCCAAAACGAATGACAATGCAGCCGCCGAATCAGCCACTATCTGAAGATAAACTCAGATTTATTACGGAACCTCCGCCTGTAGTACGTAATGATAAAAAAGCCAGAAAAGAACTGGGTGCTTACTTTAATGAGCAGTTGAGAAAAGAACGACTGAAAAATGTTATCAACTGGCTATTTATGTTTCGCGCTTTTCCGTGAAACACTGACCTTACAAAAGTGTTATCTAATCAGCTACTTAACAGATGATTCCTTCCGTTTTTTAGAAGTAAGCTTCCCATAAAATTTTAGATATGGGATCAGGCCATCAGCTTCATTTTACACCCTTCTGCTGTCTTATTCTCTTATTTTTTCTTGTGGTTCACAAGGCACCTTGTGAACCACATCGGCCCGCCGGCCGTGGAGGCGAAAAGATCGATTAAAAAGAAATTACAAACACATATCAAGCGTACAAGATAAAAAGGCGTTTTCCAAAATTTTCCGTAAAAAAAGTGATTTATCTTTTTCATAATTACAGCCGCGGTGGTTGCCACCGTGGGCATTGCTATCCGGCTATTACACCTGATACTGCCCGAAAGCAATAAATGGCTGACGGATGAACAGATTCAGGGTATCGATAAATTGTTCCTCAGCGGCGCGATCGGTGGTTTATTAACCAGCTATTTTAAAAAATCGAACGAGAGTTAAGCAGCATTTCACCTGTTTCCGTTTCGGCCGATCCGGCTCTTTACCCCGCTCCATAGCAGGTATGGGCCTGTTCAAATATTTATTATTGCAGACGCCCATTTAGTACCTTTGTCGCACACAAATATGTTTGCTATGCCTGCAACGGGATCATCAAGGAGCAGCTCTTCCAAAACGGAGCCTCGTCTCAGTTTTTCGCTTTCACCGCATATTGATCAGGTTGGTGTGGAAGAAAGGGCCAGCCGTTTTACTACGCGCAGCATTAAAAAGGAAGCCAAACAAAATGGTCTTCGGCTGGTACTCAACATGATTGACCTTACCACACTTGAAGGCAAAGACTCTGAAGGGAAGGTAAAACAGCTTTGTTATAAAGCGATGCATCCGCACGATGCACTGCCCGGCCTGCCCACGGTAGCTGCTGTATGCGTTTATCCCAGTCTTGTTCGTACTGCCCGCCAGGCGCTGGGCAGTTCTGGAATAAAAGTGGCTTCTGTTGCCACCGCTTTTCCCAGTGGCCAGGCTCCCCGCGATATCAAACTGCGAGACACGCGGTATGCTGTCAACGAAGGTGCCGATGAAATAGATATGGTCATCAGCCGCGGTAAATTTCATGCGGGCGAATACAACTTTGTATTTGATGAAATAGCTGCTATTAAAGAAGCCTGCGGCGAAGCCCGGCTCAAAGTGATTCTGGAAACGGGTGAACTGGGTACCTACGATAAAGTGCGTCGCGCGAGCGATATTGCCATGCATGCCGGCGCGGATTTTATCAAAACATCTACGGGTAAAATTCAACCGGCAGCCACCATGCCTGTGACGCTGGTAATGCTGGAGGCTATCCGCGATTATTATTTTAAAACCGGGCGAATGGTGGGGATGAAACCAGCAGGTGGTATCTCCAAATCTAAACTGGCACTTCATTACCTGGTAATGGTAAAAGAAGTACTGGGAGAAGCCTGGCTCAACAATGAATGGTTTCGCTTTGGCGCCAGCAGCCTCGCCAATGATGTGCTGATGCAACTGGTAAAAGAACAAACCGGTATTTATCAAAGCAGCAACTACTTCAGTGTTGATTAAATCAACCTCATCTTATTTTATCATTTGTACATTAATACCAATAAGCTATTATGGCGGTACAAAAAAAGAAACAACCCCGGCGCTCCAATACTATCAAACTGAAATTTGATACCAGCTGGACCTATGCACCGGCGCCCGAAAGCCGCAGCGTTGCCCAGATTGCTCCGGAATATGATCTGTTTATAAACGGTACCTGGCAAAAACCTTCATCAGGTGAATATTTTGACACGATCAACCCTGCCGATGAAAAGGTACTCAGCCGTGTTGCTGCTGCCAACGAAAAAGATGTAAATAAAGCAGTATCCGCTGCCCGGCAGGCTTATGATAAAGTATGGCGCCGCATGCCTGCCAAAGAAAGGGCCAAATATATCTTCCGCATTGCCCGTATGATCCAGGAAAAAGCCCGGGAACTTGCCGTCATCGAATCGCTGGATGGTGGAAAGCCGATCCGCGAAAGCAGGGATTTTGATGTACCTGCTGCAGCTAATCATTTCTTTTATTATGCCGGCTGGGCCGATAAACTGGAATATGCTTTTCCCAACCGGCAATGTTCGCCGCTGGGTGTAGCTGGCCAGATTATACCCTGGAATTTTCCACTGCTGATGGCCGCCTGGAAAATTGCTCCGGCGCTGGCTACCGGCAATACCGTAGTACTCAAACCAGCCGAAACCACACCACTTACCGCACTAAAGCTGGCAGCCATATTGCAGGAGGCCGACCTGCCTCCCGGCGTGGTTAATATTCTTACAGGAGCCGGTGCTACCGGCGCTGCTATTGTCAATCACCCCGATATTAATAAAATCGCTTTTACCGGTTCTACCGAAGTAGGTAAACTTATTCAACGCGCTATTGCCGGAACGCCTAAAAAAGCTACTCTGGAACTGGGTGGCAAGGCCGCCAATATCATTTTCGAAGACGCTCCTATAGACCAGGCCGTAGAGGGTGTGATCAACGGCATCTTCTTTAATCAGGGACATGTATGC
>JAGODE010000147.1 GCA_017998385.1 Chitinophagaceae bacterium
ATGTACCGCTGATCATATAAAAGTTTCTTCCTACAGTCACAGTTCGGTTAGTATTGCTATTTGTAAAACGCAGATCATCACCAGGACCAGGATTCAGGTTGATTGTAAGATCTTCCAAAACAGTCAGGTTTTGCCCCAATTCAATATCAGATGAAATTGCTGAAGTAAATGATAAGCTTCTGAATGTCTGATTAAGTCCGCTGGGCAGTGAGTTAGTCATACCAGAGATGTCAACCTTTGAACCTGCATTCCAGGCCGCCGTAGGTATTGTGCCTCCATTTACAGCTTGTACATAAGTACCGCCGCTGTTAAAAATCAATTTTGCTGCAGAAGAGTTATTCACACCTCCATTGGCATTGATTAAATTCCCAGTGACAGTAGCTACAACACCAGAGTTATTAAGGTAAAAGCCTTCGCCAGCTTCAATAGTATAATCACCAGCAATGTTTGCAGTAGCATTTGCTGCCAGTCTGATTTCATTCATGCTAACATCCTGGGTAAAAGAAGAACCAGCCTCAATGATAAAATCATCACCAGTTCCGTTACCAATAGTCAGCGTTTGCACGAAATTAGGTGCCTGAAGACGGATATTTGTGTTATTACTAACATGAATGCGGCCTACAGTTTGTGCAGTAGGGAAGTTGATAATAGTACGAGTATTACCACCATTAAAAAGCAGGATATCACTTGCTGCTGGAGTATTCCGCGCAGGGCTCCAGTTTGCTGCTGTTTGCCAGCTGGCATTGTTGTTACCAATCCAGGTATAGGTTGTCTGTGACCATCCCGTCACAGCCGCCAGCAGGATTAGTGTTAAAAAGTAGATCTTTTTCATCGCTCAGAGTTTTAGATTATAGGTACAAGTGTTAAAATGATACTACGTTGAGTGATCATTCAGAGGAAAACGGATTCCGAGCTTTCGAAAGGAGTTGGAAATTAGAGAGGCTTTACAGGAAGAGACAAAACAACACCAGCACAATAAATGCACTACACACCGTGTTTGCTGCAATAAAGGATTTAGTGGTACGGATTTCAGAAGATTTGGAAGGAAATGGATACAGACAATTGTAAAGGGCCATATCCAGAAGCTGTCACAAATCTATACGCGGGTTTTGGATTATGCAAGTATTACCCCGAAATTTTTCTTACCCGGGGGTAGCAAATATACGATCCACGCCTATTGAAACTACGTGGAGGCACCATTAAAAAAGGCTGACTAATATGATAGTCAGCCTTTTCGCTCTATTCCTTGATTTTTGTCAATGATCCCGTTTGACCGACTTCTTTTTTTTATAAAAAATGGCCGGTATGGCTTTTTTTGATCTTTTTAGCCCCGGATGGCACCCCGGCATAGACCAGTTCTCCACCCCCGTCACCGGCCTCCGGCCCCAGGTCTATCAACCAGTCGGCGGCCCGTATCACATCCATATTATGCTCAATCACTACGATGGAATGCCCCTGCTCAATCAATGCCTGAAAACTGGCCAGCAGTTTACCTATATCATGAAAGTGAAGGCCGGTAGTGGGCTCATCGAATATGAACAATACTTTATGATTCACCCGCCCCTTGCCCAGGAAGGAAGCCAGCTTTACCCGCTGCGCCTCACCACCCGAAAGTGTATCGGAGGATTGTCCCAGTTTTATATACCCCAGCCCCACATCGCTCAGCGGCTGCAGCGCCCGCGACAGATTTTTCTCTTCATAAAAAAAGTCGATGGCCTCGTCTACGCCCATTTCCAGCACATCAAAAATGCTCTTGTCTTTATATTTTACTTCCAGCACTTCCTCCTTGAAACGTTTGCCGCCACAGGATTCACATACCAGGTGTACATCTGCCAGAAACTGCATTTCCACTACCTGTTCGCCTTCGCCCTTGCAGGTATCGCAACGACCGCCATCTACATTGAATGAAAAATGTTTGGGCTGAAAACCACGCATCTTGCTCAGCGGCTGACGGGCAAAGAGGTCTCTTATTTCATCATAAGCCTTAATATACGTTACCGGATTGCTGCGCGATGACTTGCCGATGGGATTCTGATCTACCAGTTCTATCTGGGCAAAGGCATCCAGATCGCCATCTATCGATTTATGAAAGCCCACCTTATCTGCAGGCTCTCCCTTGAGTTTGCGCAAGGCCGGATAAAGTATTTGCTTAACCAGTGTGGTCTTACCGCTACCACTCACCCCACTCACCACACACAGTACATTGAGCGGAAAGGTCACATCAATATCTTTCAGATTATGCTGACGGGCTCCCTTCACGGTTATCGATCTGTTCCACTTCCGGGGCGTTGCCGGTATATCAATTTTCAGCTTACCCGAAAGATATTTGCCGGTGAGGCTTTCGGGGTTCTTCAATATCTCTTTATAGGTACCGGTAGCTATTACCTGTCCGCCGAGATGAGAAGCCAGCGGCCCCATATCAATAATATAGTCGGCTTCCTGCATCATCATTTCATCGTGCTCTACCACCACTACGGTGTTGCCAAGGTCGCGCAGTTCCTTGAGCACACGAATGAGATTGCTGGTATCGCGCGAGTGCAGGCCGATAGAAGGTTCATCGAGTATATATAAGGAATCGGTGAGATTGCTGCCCAGGCTTCGGGTAAGTTGTATACGCTGACTCTCACCGCCACTCAGCGTATTGGCAAGGCGGTTGATGGTCAGATAACCGAGGCCTACATCCAGCAATGTTTTGAGCCGGTGCTGGATCTCCAGCAAAATACGGCGGGCTATCTGTTCTTCATGCGCTGTTAATGCTTTAGGCAGTTCATCAAACCATTGCTTGAGGTCACGTACCGGCCACTCACTCAACTCGCCGATATGTTTTCCATTTACCTGTACATACAGCGCTTCTTTACGCAGGCGGTAGCCATGGCAGTCGGGGCAAAGCGTACGTCCGCGATAGCGGCTTAATAAAACACGGTACTGGACTTTGTAAAGATTTTGTTCTACTTCTTTAAAAAAGGCATTGATGCCGAGGGCATGCTCATGACCTTCCCACAGCTGCTGCAGTTGCTTTTTAGTAAGGTCAGCAACAGGCTTATGAACAGGAAAATCGATTTTCTTGGCGCCTTTGATAAACTGCTCGCGCCACCAGCCCAGTTTCTCTCCTTTCCAGGGGGCCACGGCTCCATCATATACACTCAGCCGGCGATCAGGTATCACCAGTTCGCTGTCAATGCCCAGCACCTGGCTAAAACCTTCGCAGGTCGGACAGGCGCCAAAAGGGTTATTAAAAGAGAAAAGATTCGGAACCGGCTCTTCAAACTGCAGTCCGTCCAGCTCAAACCGGTTGTTGAAATGCAGGAGCTTAGCCTTTGCAGCATCCTGTACTTCTATATATATATCACCTTCTCCCTCATAAAAGGCAGTGCCTACCGAATCGGATATGCGGTGCAGGTCATCTTCATCAAACTCTTTGGTAATGAGCCGGTCAACGAGAATATACCAGTCAGCTCCCGGTTTTACAGCCTCTTTGATCGCCTTATCAGCCTGCTCCAGCAGGCCTTCAATATCGTGCACTTCGCCGGCAGCTGTTTTACTTTTAGCGGGTTGATAGATACGTGTAAACCCTTTCTGAATCAATATATTAAGCTCTTCGCGCAGGTCACGGTTCTTGTGCTGGCGCAGGAGGGCGAGGATAAAGACTTTTTGTCCGGCCGGCAGGGCGGTTATAGCACGCACTACATCGGTTACATCATCTTTTTTGACCTCCCGGCCCGATATGGGTGAAAAGGTACGTCCGGCGCGGGCATAAAGCAGTCGCAGGTAATCGTAAATCTCCGTCATACTGCCCACCGTACTGCGGGGTGTACGCGTAATGACCTTTTGCTCAATGGCTATGGCGGGACAAAGGCCCTTGATATAGTCCACATCGGGCTTATTCATCCGGTTCAGGAACTGGCGGGCATAGGCGCTCAGGCTCTCTGCATAGCGGCGCTGCCCTTCGGCATAGAGGGTATCGATGGTCAGCGACGACTTGCCGGACCCCGACACACCGGTCACCACTACCAGCTGATTTCGTGGAATATCCACGGAAATATTCCTGAGATTATGCACCCGGGCACCCCGGATTTGGATATTTTCTGCGGAATTTACGGTCCTGACTGCTGCGGGATTTTTCCCTTTTATTGTCTTCTCCATTTTTCGGTAAACAAATGTAAAGCCTTATCCCTCTTAAACTTCAGGCGATATCCTTAACATTTTTTTGACAAGAATATTAACCCCAGCGGAAGACGATTGTTTGGTGGTATCGTCAAAAGGTTTATTTTTATTGCACAATATCCAATTAAAAATGAATAACCAAAAAACCACCCCGCCTATCGCATAATACCTCTACACTTTTTACCGATTACTTTTTCGTATTTACTGTAACCAATATCCATTCAACCACCTAAACTGTAGGAGTATTATGAAAGCTTTTGTCAAAAAAACCGACCATGAATTAATTCATCTTTTCATGGATGGCAACCTCGAGGCTTTGGAAGCCCTCGTACTTCGCCATAAAGACAAACTGTACACATCCATTCTTTTCCTGGTCAAGGACAAATACCTGGCCGAAGACATTTTTCAGGATGTTTTTATCCGAATTATTGACACCATGCGTAGCGGCCGCTACACAGAGGAGGGCAAATTTCTCCCCTGGGCCATGCGTATCGCACACAACCTGTGTGTAGACCATTTCCGCAAAGTAAAACGCACACCTACCATCCGCAACAGCGAAGACAAAGACATTTTTGAAGTACTCAATTTTGCCGAAGACAGTGCAGAAGTGAGTATGATGAAACGTCAAAGCCATAGCCGCGTACGTGAGATGCTGGATCGCCTGCCCGAAGATCAACGGGAGGTTATCATCCTGCGCCATTATGCCGATATGAGCTTTAAAGAAATTGCTGCCGCCACCAACTGCAGTATTAACACCGCTTTGGGACGCATGCGCTACGGATTGATTAATTTGCGTAAGCTGATGGTGCAAAAACAAATTGCACTTTAAACTAACAATCGTTTATATTTGCGCCCTGATGAAGATATTGTCATTCTGTATCTCCATCCGCGTCTGAAAGTTCTGTTATAAAAGAAGAATTTTCCTTGCTTGCCCCACCAGGCGCCGTTTTGGTGGAATTAGGCGGAAGGCTTTTACAGAATGACACCTAACTGGCCGTTCTCCTTGTGAGGCGGCCTTTTTCAATGTGCTAATGTGCTAATGGGTTAATGTGCTAATGGGTTAATGTGCTAATGCTGCATAGTTTTTTTTACTGGGCATCATTAAATAATTGATGAATAGTTGCAGACAGGAACTATTGAAGTTCAATGGTAATTTACCTTCCTTCATTAGCATATTAGCACATTAACCCATTAGCACATTAGCATATTATTCTCTCCCTTTGTGCGCTTTCAGCCCACACTCCAGCCAGGCGGCAAATTCTTTGGGATTGTCTGTATAGAATTTTGTTTTGGTAAGCGCTTTTTCGTCGGGGCTTACGATAGCGTATTGTGGTTGTGCTGTTGCCTCAAAATTTTCGAGCTGAAATGCTGTCCAGCGGTCACCAATAGTGATAATTGATTTTTCGCTGCCATTTTTCATGGTATGTACGGTACGCTGACTGGCGGGCAGCTTGGTCCGTTCGTCAACATACAATGACACCAGCACAAACTCTTCTTTCATAAGTCGTTCTACTTCGGGATTGGTCCATACATTTTCTTCCATCCGCCGGCAGTTTACACACGCCCATCCGGTAAAATCGATCAGTACCGGCTTATTGGTCTTACGTGCCAGTGCGAGTGCCTCCTCATAATCGAGCAATGGCTTTTCGCAATTGACCGGGTTGGCATACAGACTGTAACAGGTAGGCGGCGGGAAACCGCTGATAAGACCCAGTTTGGCCCAGCGGGTATTCGTCACCCCTGGGATCAGGTAGAGTGTAACGGCCGAAAACAGTACTATAAAAAACAGACGGATGCCCCTGATCTTTTTGGGTTTGGCACTATGCCCTATGCGCAGCCAGCCCATCAGATAGGCTACAATGGCAAATCCTATAATGATCCAGGCAGCAAAGAAAACTTCGCGTTTCAGGATGCCCCATTGCTGTACGTTATCGGCATTGGCCAGGAACTTAACAGCCAGGGCCAACTCCACAAAACCGAGTACAACCTTCAGGTCTGTCATCCATCCCCCTGATTTGGGAATAGCCTGCAGCCAGCGGGGAAACAGGGCAAAGAGAGCAAAAGGAAGACCCAATGCAAGGCCAAAACCGGCAGCACCTATGGTAAGCGGCCATGCCCCGCCATCTGCCACACTGGCCAGTAATGTACCCAGAATGGGGCCAGTACAGGAAAATGATACAATGGCCAGTGTAAGCGCCATAAAAAATATACCCGCCACATTACCCAGTCCCGACTTTGAATCTGCTTTGTTGGCAATACCCGATGGCAGGCTCAACTCGTACAGACCAAAGAACGAAAGCGCAAAAGCCACGAAGATCACAAAGAAGAGCAGGTTGAGCCATACATTGGTCGAGATGTTGTTGAAGATATCAGCATCTGTTTTACCGGCAATATGAAAAGGTATGGTGATAAGAATATAGATCAGGAAAATAAAGAACCCATACATCAATGCACTGCCCACTCCTTTGGAAGCGCCTCCGCTTTTCTTGGTAAAAAATGAAACGGTCAGCGGTATCATGGGAAATACGCAGGGTGTAAAAAGCGCGATCAATCCCCCGAGGAAACCCAGGATAAATATGGTGAAATAGGAACTGTCTTTGCTAACGGTATCGCCACAGTCGGCAACGGGATTATTGATGTCGATAGTAGGAATATGAATACGGATACCGGATGCCACACCGCCCTCCAGTTCTACAGTAAACGGCAGGCGGGCCGTATAAAACTCATCCTTTTTTCCATAGCTGTAGCTCATGCTGCCTTTGAGTCGCTGCGGCACGGTATTACGAAACCCGATATTGACTTTCCATGAAGCTTCTTTGTCGTATACGGTAACCTGGCTGCCAAACAAGTCGCTATTCAATGTGTGCGGCTGTCCCTGGTTGATGAAAGGTAATTGCACCTGTACGCTGCTGTCTTCGAGTTGCAGCTCAGTGGTATTGAGATCCGGTACAGGCTGTACGGGAGCATACAGTTGCCAGCCCTGTGTGGCCGGCAATGAAAACTGCAGTTCATATTTTCCTTCACCGGTCTTTTGCGCCTTTACTACCCAGCCGGACAGTGCACCAGTACTATCCTGTGCGTTAACACTCGTGAGGCCAATTGCCAATACGCAGATAACAACGAAGAGCCGATGGAAGAGAGCCATGATGCTAAGGGTATTTATAAAAAACGAGTTCCCGTATAAAGAACTCGCTTTTCTGATAACAGATAATTACTTGCTTAATTAAGCGCTACGCTGAAGTTCACTTTCTTAACGGGCAGGCAGCGTTCATCATTACAGGTCTGATACTCCACTACGCCGCTGATATTTGTCTTTGCGTTTCCTTTTAGTTTAACTACTTGTACAAAATCTACTTTACCGGAATACTGGTTAGCAGATATCTGCAGTTTTTTATCATGAAATTTTTCCATTTTACCCACTTCTTTCACTTTACCATCGAGCGTATACAGGGGGTTATTGGTAATAGAAAAACCGGTAGGTTCGATAATAGCGTCTTCGGGCTGGGTTTGGGAATACAGGTGCCAGCCAGATTGCATGGTAGCCGTCATATGCAGCTCATAGGTCTTGTCGCCGGTTTTTTTGGCGGTAAATGTCCATTTCACCGGGTCTATCTGGGCCTGTACGGTCAATACGCTTACTAAAATGAGAGCCAGAACAGTTATTTTCTTCATAGTCGATTTCTTTATTGAGTAACAGACGCAAAAAAAGTCAATTTAGTCGGCATCTGTCTGTTAAAATTAATCGGTTGACGCAACCGGCAGAACGTTAAATGATGAATGGCTGAATAGAACCGTCCTACCCGTGCTTTTGCCATTTAAACAGGGGCTAACTCACTGGCCATCAGCATCGATTCGATAATAGCACGACCATCTGTATTACCCAGCACACCGGAACAAGCACGCTCGGGGTGTGGCATCATCCCAAATACATTACGTTTTGCATTGCATATTCCTGCAATGTGTCTGATCGTTCCGTTAGGGTTTGAATCGGCTGTAAGCAGGCCATTCTCATCGCAATAGCGGAAAATGATCTGTCCATTGGCTTCCAGCTGGTCAAGTGTAGCTTCATCTGCGTAGTAACGACCTTCGCCATGTGCTACGGGGATCATGAAAACCTGGTCCTGCTGATTTTTTATATAGACGTTTTTGCAGACAAACTGTTGATTGGCATTGCGAAGCAAAGCGCCAGGCAACAATCCGGCCTCACAAAGGATCTGGAATCCGTTACATACCCCCAGTACTTTACCGCCGGCATTGGCAAATTCTATCACACTCTGCATCATGGGACTGAAGCGCGCAATGGCACCGCAGCGCAGGTAGTCGCCATAAGAGAATCCGCCTGGCAGTATGATGCAGTCACCGGTGCTGAACTGGCTCAGGTCGCGGTCTTTATGCCAGAGCATGCTAACCTCCTGACCCAGATCGTACTTAAGCGCATCATACATATCACGATCGCAATTGGAACCCGGAAAAACGACTACGCCAAACTTCATATTTGTAGAGTGTTTAATTGGAAAAAGCAAAGATAGGAAAGAGAGTTATAAGTAATCAGTTTTAGGTAATGGGGGATTTGAAAATTTGAAGATGGGAGAAAATGTGCTAATGTGCTGATGTGCTAATACTCCCTTTAAACTTTTAAACCTTTATACTTTTATACTTTTCACCACCCCGGCCCTACCTGCTGATAGGCAATCACAAAAGCAACTGTGCCCCAGAAAAGAACAGTAGGGTAAAAACGCCAGTTGGAGTAGAAATAGGTGCAGCTATGAAAGGCGGCCATGGGCACAATAGCCATAATCCAGTTTTCGAAGGTTTCGCTGGTATTTACGAAAGGTAAAAGAAGGGCTGCCAGTAGGTAGAGCAGCAAGAGGCTCCAGCCTTTGCGTACGTTGATGAGCATCCGGCGCAGGTTTTCCTGTACATAATAGCCGCCGCTTAAAAACGGGATCAGGATCAGCGAGAGGCTGCCGGCCAGCCATACCGATTGTTTGAGCGAAGGCATGCCCAGGGTGATATGTGGCACAAACTCCTGCCAGTTCCATACCCCATCCATTACTGTATAAATCGCATAAAAATAGAAGGGAGTGGTGATACCCAGCAGGCAAATCATCCATTCATTGAGCCGGAAGGGGCGCATCACCGCCAGGGCCAGCAGAATCCAGACAATAAAGGTGAGGGCGGATATCAGCAGAAAACTGGCCAGTCCCAGCGCCACACCAATATTGAAGATGGCTCCTTTGGCATTGGGTTGATTATAGATCGAAAACAGGTTCGATAAAATAAAAAGTAAAATACTATTGATAAGTAAGGGTGCCGAAAACACATTCCATTCCGGCATGAGCGAGGTGAGCAGCAGATAAGCCATTCCCGGCAAATAGCTGGGCCTGGTCATCATACGCTGATTATTGATAAACCGCGTGAGTACAATGGCCTGGATAAATAAAAAAGCAAAGCACAGGATCGGGAAAAACAGGGGCATAGCTTTACCAGCCGGCTCCAGCACATGGAGGATACCCCGGTACAAAATGCCATCGGCATCCCTGGCTACCGGCTGCTTTGGCTCCGTAAACATGGGAAGCTTCAGCAATATGCCGCCAAGCAGCAGGAAAAGCAGGTTGGCCGGATTTTTTTGTTTGAAAATCCCTGTCACGGATAATGGATGTTGATGGTGTTGGTTTTAATTATATTCCAGTTTTGCGAAGCAAATATAATTCCTGTACAAACACGGAATGATCATTTGCCGGGCACCTACCTGTTTGGCATATCGCGGCATGAACTCGTAGCCGCGTTCCAGGTTCTTCATGGTAGGATTACGCTCAATCTTTCCATCAGGCAGAAGCGAAAAATCATTTAGCAGGAGCGCCTTTCGCTCAGGGTTATTGAAAATAAAGTGAATCTCGCCACCGGTATTCATGATCTGGTAAGACAGCCGGTCTTCGCCCTGATCATCATACTGTTCTTTGGTGATCACACTATTCCATTCTTTTTGTCCATTGGCATTAAAAGAAGTGATTACAATATTATCGGCCTGGTAGCGCACATTCTGATTGTTATCATACCAGCTGCGTGGCCCCAGTCCATTATAATAGGGCGAATAGTAATAGTAATCTCCCGGCCGCATCATAAATGGTGAACCATACATATAGTTCCAGCGGTTCCAGCCCACACCCCTTGAGGTGGTATAGAAAGATTCGCTTGCAATTACAAACCCGCCATCTCTCCGCATGATCAGGTTGCGGATAAAATGATCATTGAAAGCGGTTTTAATAGTGGCATTACCCCTGGCTTCGCGACGCAGGTTTTCGGAAAAAGAGACCGTATCCTCTCTGACCGGCTGTCCTTTTACCTTATCCCATATATAGAAATAATAGCCTTCGGTGTTGCCTCTTTTCTGTTTATAATAAAAAGAAGTGATGAAATAGCGTTTGTTATAATTGTCAGGTTTGATCTTGAATTCGTCAAAATAGATCTTTTCTGACTGCAGCTGACGCATGGCAAAAGAATCGGCCTGGGCGTATTTTACCACAAAAAATGCGTTTGAAACAGTCTCATTATTGATCCGCTCAAATTTGGAAAAAACCAGGTCGCCATCATTATCCAGCTGAAACTCGCCCAGGTGATCATCCCGGTCTTCCATTTCGAGAGCCAGACGGCTTTTTTTGATAAGGTTGAGCTGCTGATCCATCAGCATGGTAGTAATCATATACAGCTTCTTGTTTTTGCTGTTGATCTTAAATACCATGATCTTGCTTTTGTCCTCGCTCGATACTACGGAGTAGATCCGGTTATCGGCGCCAAAGTTGAGCTGGGTAGTGTCCAGTTCTATCAGTTCTCCGATCTTATTGCCATTGGCGTCAATTTTAGCCGCGGCACAATGGATGATATTCTTTCTACGGTACTGGTAGATCATGTACACAAAGTCGGGGTAGGCAAAAAAGTCGACATTCAGCACTTTGTCGTTGTCTGGCAGGTAATCCTGCTCTGCCCGGCCTATCTGCTTCATATCATTGTCGAGAATGGCGATCCAGTTTTTGTTGCGTACACTTTTATAGATCAGAAAATTACCATTCAGCTTTCCGATGATCTCGAAGTTAAGCCGGCGGGAGTCATCCTTCTCGGGCTCAGAATAGACTATTTTCTGCCCCGATGCAGATAAGCCGCAAAAAAGCAAACCGATCATCGCTATTAATCCCCTGCCTGATAACATAATTATTTG
>JAGODE010000148.1 GCA_017998385.1 Chitinophagaceae bacterium
ACAATATAGTATTGCATACCGCATTCTTTGGCGGTTTTGAGAATACGTGAATAGTCGATACTGCCCTGACCCAGGGTACAGGAGTCGGCTGTTTCTGTAGCTCCTTTTGTACGGTCTTTTACGTGGCAGAGACGGAAACGGTCTTTATATTTTTTCAACCAGGCTTCAGCATCCTGGCCAGCCGTTACAACCCAGTAAATATCCATTTCGTAATCAACCAGGGCAGGATCGGTGCTGTTCATGAGCAGGTCCTGGGGCATTTGTCCACCCAGTTCCTTAAAGGTATAGTCGTGGTTGTGATAGGCGAAACGGATACCGTTTTTCTTGCAGATTTCTCCTTTCTGATTAAACTCGTCTGCAAAGCGTTTGAAATCGTCGAGGCTTTTCTGCGGGCCTTTCCAGGGGCAGATCAGGTATTTCATGCCGATAGAAGCTGCTTCTGCTGCTTTCTTTTCAAAGTCTTTGCTGATATCGCAATGGGTAGATACAAAAGTCATTCCCAGTTCATCCATATATTTTTTCCAGCCGGCTGCGCCCATACCCCAGAAGATGCCGTCTTTTCCTTCATAGCCTTCTACTTGTTTATAACCCATATCAGCCACTTGTTTCAGTACAGCTTTGGGATCTTTGGGAAAATCATCACGCAGTGTATACAACTGGAGACCAAAAGTAGTGAGTGCCGATCCGGCTGCAGCCGCAGGTGTTTCTGTTTTGCCGGCTTCTTCGCCTTCTTTCTTTTCATCTTTCGACATCAGCTTGCAGGCTGTGGGAGCCAGGGCCAGACCAGCAGCCAGGCTGCCACTCCAGCGCAGAAATGCTCTTCTCTTATGATTCATGATCTTGTTTTTTGAATGTGATAAATGAGTGAATACACAACTTATTCGGCCCAGGCACGATCACCTTTTTTGTATGGATAAGCGCCATCAAACTTACCGGGTACAGCTACATGACGCAGTACTTCTGTAGCGCCGGGTTTGGAGGTAAAGAATCCAAACAGGGTGAGCTGTTTCATCATGGTAAAATAATGATTGGGTTCTTCTTTCTTTTTAGAAGATGCCACTTCTCTTGCTTCCTTATCGAGCGAAGTGAGCAGGCTGGTCCGCTGTTCGGCAGAGGCGCTCATAAAATCCTTGCTGTGCATCTTATTGCAGGCTTCATTGAGCTGTCCGATTCCGGCGTGGAATACTTTCTGATCTTCCGGTGTGTAACAGTCATTGACGATTAACGTCATGAATGAGCCGATAGCGGCATCTCTGGCACCGGGCGTATTGGTTTTTGGCAAAATGGTTTCGCCCACTTCATCCAGGAATTTGATATCGTCTTCGCTGAATGCAGAACCGCCTATAGTAGGAGAGTTCTTACAACCACTCAGCAGCAGCTCACCGCCAATGAATACACTACCGGTGGCCAGGGCTATCATTTTCAAAAGTTCTCTGCGTTCCATTATTCCAGATTTTAATGTTCGTAAAGCGTTTATTTAATGCAATCAGATATTTCCTTTTTTTAATTCACTCACTGCAAAGCCGGCAGCACGGGCGGTAAGGGCCATATAGGTAAGCGATGGGTTCTGGCAGGCCGATGAGGTCATACATGCACCATCTGTTACAAATACGTTGCGGGCATCCCAAACCTGGTTATTGCCATTGAGTACCGATGTGCGGGCTTCACGACCCATACGGGCCGTACCCATTTCGTGAATACCATGTCCCATAGCATGGCCGCCATCGTGTGTGCTCACATTTTTTACACCTGCTGCTTCAAACATGGCCTTCAATTCGGTCTTGATATCTTCCCGCATCCTGAACTCATTTTCTTTCAGCTCTGCATCCATCTCCAGTACGGGTAATCCCCATTTGTCGGTTACTGTTGACGACAGGCTGATCTTATTTTCGTGATAGGGCAGTATTTCGCCAAACCCAGTGGCCCCAATACTCCAGCCGCCCGGCTCTGTGAGCGCATCTTTCAATGCGGCACCTACAGCAAGTTCGGCTACATCGCGTCGCCAGTTGCTGCGGCCGGCGCCACCCTGGTAACCAAAGCCGCGCAGATAATCACGTTTGTCGTTGCCGATATTTACAAAGCGGGGAATATAAAATCCATTGGCACGGCGCCCATATACATACATGTCTTCAAAACCATCTACGGTACCACTGGCGCCGATATTGTAATGATGATCCATTACATTATGTCCCAGCTCACCACTGCTGCTGCCCAGTCCTGCCGGCCATATACCATTGGCTGAGCGCATGAGTATCCAGGCAGAGTTGAGTGCAGAGGCGCAGAGAAAAACAATGTTGCTGCTGAACGTGTAGGTCTGATTGGTTTCTGTATCCAAAACCTCTACACCGGTAGCTTTTTTGCTGTCTTTATCGTACAGTACCTGTGTCACGAGTGAGTAGGGACGCACGGTTAGTTTACCAGTAGCCATCGCAGCCGGCAGGGTAGACGACTGTGTACTGAAATATCCACCGTAAGGGCATCCTTCCCAGCACCGGTTTCTGAACTGGCAGGCGGTACGTCCGGGTATGGCTTCGGTAAGATTCGCCACACGACCGATGATCAGGTGGCGGTTTCCTTTGTATTGATCTTTGATGCGCGCGGCCACATCTTTTTCCACTACGTTGAGCTGCATGGGCGGCAGAAACTGTCCGTCGGGCAAATGTGCCAGCCCTTCGCGTGAACCGCTGATGCCGGCAAATTTTTCAACATAGTCATACCACGGAGCAATGTCTTTATACCGGATAGGCCAGTCAACACCGGTGCCATCTTTGGCATTGGCTTCAAAATCGAGATCACTCCAGCGATAGCTCTGGCGTCCCCATAGCAGGGAACGTCCACCCATTTGATAGCTGCGCCACCAGGTAAAGGGTTTCTTTTCCACGTAGGGGTTATCTTTCTCGTTGGCCCAGTAATCCATTACGGCTTCCGATGCAGCCCAGCCGCGATGAATGACGGGATAATCGGCCCGTTGTTTCTCTGTGGTTCGGCCACGGTGGGGAAAATCCCAGGGCATGTTGCCGGCTGTTTTATAATCTTTCACATGCTCGAGAGGACGGCCACGCTCCAGCATCAATACCCTTAGTCCTTTTTCTGTCAGCTCTTTGGCAGCCCAGCCACCGCTAATGCCTGAACCTACCACAATGGCATCGTAGCTGTTTTGTGCAACAGCCTTATTGTTGATATGTACGCCGGTGGTATCGCCCATGGTATTACAGATTTCCTTTTTTCAATTCAGATACGGCAAAGTCTGCAGCACGTGCAGTAAGTGCCATATAAGTGAGTGAAGGGTTTACACAGGAGGCGGAAGTCATACAGGCGCCATCTGTAACAAACACGTTGGGGGCATCCCAAACCTGGTTGTGGCTGTTGAGCACAGATGTTTTGGGATCGCGACCCATACGGGCGGTACCCATTTCGTGAATGCCCATACCTACTTCATAACCGCTGTCGTAAGTATATACATCTTTTACACCGGCTGCTTCCAGCATTTCTTTGGCATCCTGCATCATATCTACCCGCATCTTCTTCTCATTTTCCTTAATCTCCACATCCATATCCAGTACGGGCAGTCCCCACTTGTCTTTTACATTTTTATTGAGGCTGATCTTGTTTTCGTGATAAGGAAGCATTTCGCCGAAGGCGGTGATACCAATAGTCCATGAACCGGGTTCGGCCAGCGCTTCTTTGAGTGCGGCACCCACATTCAGTTCAGCCACTTTGCGTCCCCAGCCTTCGCGGCCGGCACCACCCTGGTAGCCAAAGCCACGCACATAGTCGCGCTTATCATCGTAGATATTGCGGAAGCGGGGCACATATACACCTGTAGGACGACGGCCAAACAGGTATTTATCGTCATATCCTTCTACACGTCCGCCGGCACCACAACGGAAGTGGTGATCCATTACGTTATGTCCCAGTTCGCCACTGCTGCTGCCCAGTCCATCGGGCCAGATATCGGTAGCAGAGTTCATCAGGATCCAGGTAGAGTTAAAGGCGGAGGCATTCAGGAAAATAACCTTTGCCTTATATACGATCGTCTGATTCGTTTCTGCATCCAGCACTTCCACGCCGGTAGCGCGTTTGGTATTTTTATCGTACAGTACCTTGGTCACGATAGAGAAGGGGCGAAGGGTTAGTTTCTTCGTAGCCATGGCAGCTGGCAGTGTAGCCGACTGTGTGCTGAAATAAGCACCATAGGGACAACCACGCCAGCAGCGGTTGCGGTACTGACAGTTCACCCGGTTTTGTTCGGGCCGGGGCTCTGTGATATTGGCAGAGCGGCCGATGAACATATGGCGTTTGCCTTTATAATGTTCTTTGATACGTGCGGCCACATCTTTTTCTACAATATTCATGTCCATGGCAGGCAGGAAATCGCCATCGGGCAGTACTTCCAGGCCTTCTTTGCTACCCTGTATGCCGGCAAATCTTTCGGCATAGCTGTACCAGGGAGCTATTTCATCGTAGCGGATGGGCCAGTCCACACCAATACCTTCTTTAGCATTGGCTTCAAAATCCCATTTGTTGAAGCGATAGCTTTGACGGCCCCACATGAGGGAGCGTCCGCCTACATGGTAGCCGCGAAACCAGGAGAATGGTTTGGTTTCTGTATAGGGACATTCTTTATCTTTTACCCAATAGTCAAGTGTTTCCTCACTGAGTGGATAATCTCTTTTCAATACCGGATAATCCTTGATCATCTGCTGCGTGGCTCTTTTGCGGTGGGGAAACTCCCACACCTCTTTTGCCGCATTGGTATAATCCTTCACATGTTCAATATTGCGGCCGCGCTCGAGCATGATTACAGAAAGACCTTTTTCGGTCAGTTCTTTGGCTGCCCAGCCACCACTGATTCCCGAGCCAACCACAATCGCATCATAAGTATTATCTGCCATAAGGTGAGTATTGTTTGAAGGTTTAAAACTTATCTTTTATACTTATTTCAATAATTGCTTTTTAAACGTCGCAAATTTTTACAGCTGCTTCCAGTGCGGCCAGCCGGTCTGCTTTGGTTTTACCAACCGACATAAATTCCTGTGCTACGTATCCCTTAAATCCGGTTGCCAGGATAGCGCGCATGATAGCGGGATAATACAGCTCCTGGTCATTGCCTATTTCATGCCGTCCCGGCACACCGGCGGTATGATAATGACCAATATACTGGTGATTGTCGCGGATGGTATGGATCACATTACCCTCATCTACCTGCATGTGATAGATGTCGTATAACAGTTTAAAATTGTCTGATCCCAGGCGTTTGCAGAGCTCAACACCCCAGGGAGTGCGGTCGCACATATAATCTTTATGATCTACTTTACTGTTGAGCAGTTCCATCTGTATGATCACACCATGGCTTTCTGCCACAGGAAGAATTTGTTTAAGTCCGGTCACACAGTTGGCCAGGCCGGTCTCGTCGTCCATGCCTTTGCGATTGCCGCTGAAGCAGATCAGGTTGGTATATCCTGCGGCGGCTACCAGGGGAATGGCTTCGAGGTAGTCTTTGATGAGCTGCGGGTGATTGGCTGGATTATTCCAGCCTTCGGTGAGGCTTACCTTACCGGCAATATAACACATGCTGCAGTGCAGGCCATGTTTTTTCAGTGTGGGCCAGTCTTTGGGGGCAATCAGATCAATGGCTTTGATGCCGATCTTTTTTGCTTCTGCACAAAGTTCGTCGAGGGTAAGATCGTTGTAGGTCCACTGACAAACGGAGTGATGAATGTTGCCTTTGAGTGGAGAAGCATCGGGCGCTACGCAACCGGCCAGCGCTTCTGCAGGCGAGATCACGGCAGCTGCCAGCGATCCGGTAGCGAGCTGTTTAAGCATTTTACGGCGGGAATTTTTTTCAGTCATATCAACAAGCCTTACAAGTTACGAATGATGAATGAAATGATGATACCAACGGTCATATTTGTTTTTTCTCTTCTTTGAACAGCAGGGCAAACAATACAAAGATCACAGCGGCGATACCGGCTGGTATAAGCCAGATGGCCCTGTAGTCAAATAAGCCCTCGCCTAGCTGGTAATGGTCTTTTACAAAACCGGCTACCTCGAAGCCGATCAGCATCCCCACACCATAGGTAGCCAGGGTTATAAGACCCTGTGCGGCACTTTTATATTGCTCACCGGCTTTACTGTTGGTATAAATATAACCGGATACAAAGAAGAAGTCATAACATACGCCATGCAGGGCTATGCCCAGCAGCAGCATAAATACCAGGTCGCCGGCATCGCCAAAAGCGAACAGCGTATAACGTACCGCCCAGGCCAGCATACCGACCAGGATGGTTTTTTTGAATCCAAAACGTTTGAAGAACAGCGGCAACAGCAGCAGGAATATTGCTTCAGAAGCCTGGCCAATTGCCATTTTGCTGGTCACACTGCTTACTTTCAGATTGGACAGAAATTCGTGTGTGATCTGGTAATAGAATGCCAGCGGAATGCAAATAAGAATAGATGCAATGAAGAACAGCAGATAATTACTGTCTTTAAAGAGGCGGAGTGCATCCAGTCCCAGTATCTCGCGGAGGCTTACTTTACCACCGCTTGTTTTCCTCGGTGGCGTTTTGGGCAGGGTGAAGCTGAACAGGCCAAGCAGTAAGGAGGCAGCGCCGCTGAGCAAAAAAGTATTTTTTAATAATCCCTGTGCACGACTGGCTTCTGAGTCCCATAAAAATAAATTGCTGATGAGTACACCCGCTACGATCCAGCCAATGGTGCCAAACACACGGATGCCGGAAAAATCTTTTTCCGGATCTTTCATCTGATTAAATGAAACGGAATTGACCAGTGCGATCGTAGGCATATAGAGGATCATATAGATCAGCACGAAAGGATAAAAAGACGCAATATCGTCTGCCGTATATAATTTATACATGAGTGCGGCACCTGCCAGGTGCAGGATGCCGAGTATACGCTCTGCATTGATATAACGGTCTGCAATCAATCCAATAACGAAGGGGGCGATGATGGCTCCCCATGACTGGGTTGAAAATACCCGCGCGCTTTCTGCGCCGGTTGCATGCAGATTGGTGCTCAAAAAAGTGCCGAGCGTCACAAACCAGCCACCCCAGATAAAGAACTCCAAAAACATCATGAAGGAAAGCTGAAAACGGATCGTTGGTTTCATATGCCTGCGGTACGTAATTTATAGAATCAATTAAACAGCCTGAAGTGTTGGTTTTTTGCGGTTACGCATATAGAAAAACAGGAGGATGAAGGCGACGGTTAATATTACCGGAATGATCAACGTGGCATTGATGATTTCAGGACCCGCGGCCGTCTTGGCTGCATTGAGTTGCTGAGCCATTTCGGGAGTGGCTGTAGGGGCACTGTAGGCACCTATATCAGCGCCTTCGGGCAATTTCGATGCCACTTTATTGTCATAAAATTTACCCATGATAAGCATATACACCGATACGGCAAACATGCCGGCGCCACCCATCAGGTTTAATCCTACTGCACCGGTGCGCGGTAAATTTTCGGCCACAAAACCCAGCATGGTAGGCCAGAAATAACATACACCCAAACCAAATACCAGTGCACCCGCATAGAGGGCAGAGCCACTGCTGTGGCCGAGGATATAGAGACCTACGGCAGAGAGTGCGGCGGAAATCACCAGCACGCCGGTGGGCGATAAACGATGTACAACAGGCTCAGCCAGGCCGCGGCCAATCACCATTACACCTGTAGAGATAGTAAGTATCAGTAATGCGTTGTCGGTAACCGTTTTTAATAATACATCGATCCACTGACCCGTAAAGAGTTCGGTAATAGCTGTGCCAAACATCAGGATGATCATAACCAGAAAGAGCGGATTGGCCAGTGAGCGATACATTTCCCCTGAAGAGATACCTGCAGCCACACGTTCTGTAACCGGGAATTTTAACTTCAAAAAAAGATAACCATACAGCACGGTAGGGATGAGCATAAGCCCGACCAGCCATTGCCAGTTGCTGAGGTACTGAGTGCCTTCAATTTTTTGACCAAGGGAAAATACAACCAGGGTGCCGATCACAATACCGCCGGGAAACCAGAGGTGAAAGTGATTGAGTTTGGTCGTTTTTTTATCAGAGTAAATAGCTGTTACCAACGGATTGCAGGCCGCTTCTACCGTACCATTTCCCATACCTATAAACAAGGTAGAAATAAATAAGGCGGTAAAGCCTCCGGCAAAAATGGTGAGCAGGATACCCACGAGGTGAAGCAGAAAGGCCATCACCAGCAATCTTTTCATACCAATAATATCAACCAGGAAACCACCAATGATCACCGCCAGCGGAAAACCCCAGAATGCCGTACTGGTAATAATACTGGCATCTTCCTGGGTGAGACCAAACTGGTGTTTCCACGTATCGAGCAGACCTGCACGGATACCAAATGAAAGCGAAGTGACCAATAGTGCCAGACAGCTTGCTACAAAAAGTTGTTGACGGTTGATGTTGACTTGCATATCGTTAGTTTTGCCTTAAGGTGATTTGTAAAAGCTAAATGTACTATTTTTAAAACCATAATCATGTAGCTTACACATATTTTATTAACACCGTCACTAACAATTGTTTGATATGATCAATCGAAAATTACGAATGGGAATGATTGGCGGAGGGCCCGGTGCTTTTATTGGCGCAGTGCATCGCATTGCGGCCTGTATGGATGGTGAGATAGAACTGGTATGCGGCGCATTCAGCAGCGATCCGGAAAAATCGAAACAGGCCGGTATTGAATTGAACCTGCAGGCCGACCGCGTGTATGGTTCATATAAGGAAATGATAAGAGCCGAAGCAGAGCGCCCGCTGAATGAGCGTATAGATATTGTAAGTATTGTAACGCCCAATCATGTGCATTATGAACCCGCGAAACTGGCACTGGAAAACGGGTTTCATGTTATACTCGACAAGCCCCTGGCCTTTGATCTGGATGAAGCAAAAAAATTAGCCGCTATCGCTGATAAGAGCCAGCTCTATTTTTGTCTCACGCATACCTACACCGGTTACCCAATGGTAAAGGAAGCGCGGCAGCAGGTCTTGAGTGGTAAATTTGGTAAAATAAGAAAAGTATATGTTGACTATCCGCAGGGCTGGCTCAGTCGTTTCCTCGAAGGTGCCGGCGCGGATGCACGTTCTTTCAAACAAGCCTCCTGGCGTACCGATCCTGCGCAAAGCGGCATAGCCGGCGCCATGGGCGATATTGGTACGCATGCGTTCAACTTGGCAGAATATGTAAGCGGCCTTACCGTCACTCATATCTGTGCCGATGTAAATACCGTGGTGGAAGGACGCCGGCTCGATGATGATGGCACCGTATTACTGAAATTTGATAATGGTGCCAGCGGTTTCCTCTATGCCACACAGGTGGCAGCCGGCGAAGAGAATAATACCAAGGTGCGCGTATATGGTGAGTTGGGTAGCCTGGAATGGAGACAGGAAGATGCCAACAGCCTGCTGGTAAAATGGCTGGATAAACCTACTGAGATATTTCGCGCCGGACAACCTTACCTCAGCAGTTACTCCCTGCATAATACACGGGTACCTGCCGGCCACCCCGAAGGATATCTCGAAGCGTTTGCCAACCTCTATCGCAATTTTGCCCTTTGCATCAAAGCGCGCATAGCCGGTGTGGAACCCCAGGCCGAATGGCTCGATTTTCCCGGTGTAAGCGATGGATTGCGTGGAATGGAATTCGTGGAAAAAGTAATTGAGAGCGGGAAGAGTGAACAAAAGTGGACGCGGCTGTAGGGAAGTAAAAAGGTTTAAAAGTTTAAAGGGTTTAAAAATATAAAGGTGATCGGTGATCTGTTCCCGGTCACTGACCACCGACCACTAAATTTTAATAAATGAAAACAATAAAAGGTCCGGGTATATTCCTGGCGCAGTTTCTGGGAGATCAGCCTCCCTTCAATGACCTGAAGACGATTTGTAAATGGGCAAGCGATCTGGGATTTAAAGCCGTACAGATCCCCACCTGGGATGCCCGTTGCATTGACCTCAAACTTGCTGCAGAAAGTAAGACCTATGCCGATACACTCAAGGGTACCATTGCCGAATATGGGATGGAGATCAGTGAACTCAGCACTCACCTGCAGGGGCAACTGGTAGCCGTGCATCCAGCATACGACGACCTGTTTGATGCATTTGCACCCGATGCCCTCAAAAAAAATCCCAAAGCCCGGCAGGAGTGGGCCGTACAGCAGCTCATGTATGCCGCGAAAGCTTCGGCCAACCTGGGACTCACCGCACATGCCACCTTCAGTGGTTCCCTGCTCTGGCATACCTTCCACCCCTGGCCACAACGGCCTGCCGGACTGGTAGAAGAAGGCTTTAAGGAACTGGGCCGCCGCTGGACGCCCATACTCAATGAGTTTGATGCAAATGGTGTGGACGTATGTTATGAAATTCACCCCGGTGAAGACCTTTTTGATGGCGAAACCTATGAGATGTTTCTCGAAGAAGTAAACCAGCACCCCCGGGCCTGCCTGCTATATGATCCCTCTCATTTTGTGCTGCAGCAACTGGATTATATTCAGTATATCGACTTTTACCATGAACGTATCCGCGCATTCCATGTAAAAGATGCCGAGTTTAACAGCACCGGCAAGCAGGGCACCTTTGGCGGGTATCAAAGCTGGCTGAAGCGGGCTGGCCGCTACCGCTCTCCGGGCGACGGACAGGTTGATTTTAAAACCGTTTTCAGCAAACTGACCGAATACGATTACAGCGGCTGGGCCGTAATGGAATGGGAGTGCTGCCTCAAACATCCCGAGGATGGCGCCCGTGAAGGAGCTCAGTTTATTAAGGATCACATCATCCGCGTGACCGAAAAAGCCTTCGACGATTTTGCCGGCGTAAAAACCGATCAGGCATTTATCCGCTCTTTATTAGGGCTGAGTTGATTTTTTACTGAAATTTGACACAACGAAACAACCCCTACAATCATGAAAAGAATAATTATGGCAGCCTGCAGTCTTGCGATCCTGGCTGCGTGTAACAGTGGTGATAACAAAACAGCAGACGCTGGCGAAAAAGAAACTAAAGTGCCTGCCACAACTTCTAACTCAGATAATCCCGATTATCAAAAAGGTATTGAACTGGTAGGAAAAAGCGGCTGTTTTACCTGTCATAAAATAGATGAGAAGCTGACCGGTCCTTCTTACAAAGAGGTAGCTGAAAAGTATGCTTCAGAAGGTTCGGATATTGTTCCCAAACTGGCCGAAAAGATCATTAAAGGTGGTTCAGGCGTATGGGGACAGGTACCTATGATCGCTCACCCTGCCCCGAGCCAGGCCGATGCAGAAGCCATGGTGAAATACATTCTTTTATTGAAAAAATAAAACCAATCAATGTTTAAAAAAACACTGGTAGCAGGTATGGCAGTATGTATGCT
>JAGODE010000149.1 GCA_017998385.1 Chitinophagaceae bacterium
CGGCTGTGCCATCACTTCTTTTGTAGCCCAGTGAGCGGATGGTTTGCGCCAGGCGCGGATCGCGGTCTTTCATTTCCCGCACAAACTGTACAGTGTCATAGCCCTCAGCATCTGTAAAGCGGGAACCATCCTTCATCAGGTAGGTATTTACAAACTGTTTGTTCAGCCCCCAGCGGGCTCCATAAGTAGCACTATTAAATTTCCAGGTGATATCATTCCATTTCCTCAATGCATTATTATATACTACAGCCCACATGATTTCGTCATTAGAAGGCGTTTCCTGTGTAAAAAGGAACCGGTAGTCAACAGCGGGATTACCGGTAGAATGCAGGCGGTACTGTGCCGATTGCATCACGGCCTGTGCAGCATCTGCCGCTGCCTGCAGCCAGCGTTCAGCTGAGGTCTGCAATCCCAGTTCTGTATGATATTTCCTGAATGTGCCTTCAAAAAGGCATACACGTGACTTGAACGCCTGCGCCACCTGGCGGGTCACCGTTGTGGAACTGGTATTTTTTACATTCCGGATATGTCCGACAGCAAAATCAAGGTCGGCCAGTACGGAATCCATCACCAGCGTACGTGAATCTCTTGGCTTATAAAGTTCGTCTGCATCATTTACATCCAGCGGCCTGTTGTACCAGGGTACATCGCCATAAGTTTTCACTTTATCGAAATAGAAATAAGCCCGAAAAAAACGGGCAATCCCCTCATAATGATCGCGAGCTTCCTGGCTTATAGCCGGATTATTGAATTTGGCCAGGAAGTAATTGATATTGCGGAGATCTGTCCATGACCAGCTGCCCTGGTCGACTGATGTAAAAGATCCGGCTATGAAGGCGGGTGAATTTGATTTGGAAGTATAATCCCCCATTTCATCGGCAATAACTACCGACAAGCCGGTTGGCACCATTCTTTCATAAAAAGAATTAGCATATAACTCAAGGTCCTTTTCTGACGTAAAAAATGAGTTGGGCACCAGTTTATCAAAAGGTTCTTTATCCAGAAAATCCTTACTGCAGGAAGCCAGCATTAGTACGCCCGCACTAACTATCAGGGTTGAAAATATATTTATGCGTTTCATATAGAAAATCAAAATATTTAGAAGTTAATATTTATACCGATTGTAGTGGTTTTAAGCATGGGGTAAGCATAGCCCTGGCCACTATTGTTGAGAAGATCGCCCAGCGGATTCTCTATAATCTCAGGATCGATACTATCTGTATACTTAAACATACCTGATATAGTAAACAGGTTCTGCATGCTTACAAAGATGGTAGCGCTATTCATTTTCCAGCGTTGCATCCAGGCCTTTGGCAGCTGATAATCTATAGTAAGTGTTTTGAAGCGCAGGTAACTGGCATCCTGGAGATAACGTGTTTGCGGTGCCCCGAGCGAGCGGGTGGTTGTGTTGGCTGCGTACCCGCGCAGGCGCGGGAAATAGGCATCCGGATTATCTTCTGTCCAATAGTTTTCCATCATTTTCACTGACTGATATCCATAAGGTCTGTTATAAAGCCCCCAGAACATACCAGCCTCCGGTGCAAAATACCAGTCGCGTTTGCCGATACCCTGGAAAAAGGCAGATATTCCGAATCCTTTCCAGCGGCCAGATAAGGTAAATCCAAACTGGTAACGTGGCGAGCTATTGCCGATGATCTTTCTGTCGCCGGGATTATCTACGGTATTATCACCCTGGTTGATAAAACCATCTTTGTTCAGGTCCACAAATTTGACATCGCCGGGCAGCAGCTTGCGGCTATTGGAGTTTTGGAGAAAATCCTGGTTGGCATGTCCCGCTATTTCTTCCTGCGTTTGAAAGAGGCCATCTGTTGTGTATCCCCATATTTCACCCAAGGTATGGCCGGTATAATAAGTTGAAGCAAGTGTGCGCGTAGGGTTATTGAAACGGGTGATCGTCGATTTGCTGTCCCATAACGACCCGTTGAATCCATATTCGAACGGGCTGCCAAAGAGGGTTGTTTTGTCTTTCCATGCGATAGTCAGCTCCCATCCTTTTGTAGACATGTCGGCATAGTTGCCATAAGGCACAGTTGCACCAAATACTGCCGGCAACGGAGTACCAGCGATAAACATGTCGGTAGTTTTGCGGTTAAACCAGTCGGCCGTAATCTGCAGGCGGTTACGCAGCAATACGATATCTGTACCCACATCAAGCGTGGTAGAACGCTCCCAGGTTAGTCCTTCCGGTATTACGGCAGGTATTTGTGTATAGTTGTTTTGTACGCCATTGAGTATAACACTCATTTTTGATACGCCCATTTGCTCGAGGTAACGGTAAGGTTCTACATTGCCATTACCGAGCGAGCCGTACGAAGCCCTGACTTTCCAGTCGCTCAGCCAGTTGCGGCTTGCCTGCATAAAGTTCTCACCGGAGATTCTCCAGCCTGCCGATACTGAAGGGAAAAATCCATACCGCTGACTGAAAGGGAATTTGGAAGACCCGTCATAACGACCATCCAGTTCAATCAGGTAACGATCCTTAAAATCATAGTTGACCCGGTAAAACAATCCGCGATAAGCCCATTCATTACCACCGCCTGTTATGCTGTAGTTCAGTCCATCCATGAGGTTGAAGTCAGGCCGCTGATCATTGAGCAACCCGTCGCGACTGGCATTAAACATTTCATAATGCGCCGTTTCCACATTCATGCCACCAAGCACTTTCAGGTGATGCAGGTTATTGAAAGTTCGGTTATACTCAGCCGTAAAGTTGGCCGCGAGATAACTTCTGTCAGATGACAGCTGCTGCAATAAACTACGTCCAAGACGGGCTGTCACACCCGGGGCCGTGCTGTAGTCAACAAAATTATTAACACGTTTCTCTTTACTGATCTCTCTGGAATAGGTAAAATCGCCGCGAAGCTTCAACTGATCTTTCAGCACTTTTGCTTCGAGCGCTACTGTATTCCTGAAATAAACATCAGTGGTTTTTGACTCATTATTACCCGCCTTGAAAGCGCCGATGCCCGAGTATACACCGGTATGTGAGAAAGTGCCATCGGGATTATAAATCGTAGCCATGGGAAAGGAAAGCAGATCCATCATACGCCAGATGGTCTGATTATCACGATCGGCGAGCATCGGGAAGGTGTAGGTATAATTGGAAAGCTCGAAATTGTTCTGCACTTTCAACCAGGGCTTAATCGCCACTTCTCCTTTTGCGCGCAGATTATATTTATTGAATTTATCGGTGTTATCATTAAAGATTCCGTCCTGGAAATAGTAACGGCCGGAAAGATAGAAATTGGCCTTTTCCGATCCTCCGGAAACGCTTACAGACTGTTCGGTAGAAGGGATACGATCCTTATACAATTCTTTAAACCAATCCGTATTACCAAAATATTCATACCTGCCCAGTGCAGAATTGTACTCAACTTTAGGCAGTGAAGGATTTTCATCATGCTGGCGAAGCCGGTCAAGATATTCGAGTGAAAAGGGGAAAATATTGTTTACTACAGTAGGATGTGATGTATAATCATTCCAGCCGGCGAAGGATTCATCAAAATTCTTTGCCCACTGATATCCGTTCGTAATGAGTTTAGGCGTAACGGTACGTTGATTGATGGAATAACTGGAACTGAAATTTATCTTCACTGCATCTCTTTTGGCCGACTTCGTAGTGATCAGCACCACGCCAAAAGCCGCTCGTGATCCATAGATAGCAGCAGAAGAAGCATCTTTCAGTACCGTCACACTTTCCACATCATTGGGATTGATAAAGTCAGGATTACCTTCTACCCCGTCAATCAGTACAAGAGCAGCACCGCCTGCCCCAATAGAAGTGGTACCGCGTACATTGTAACTGGCACCGCGGACAGGGCTGCCATCCACCATCTTGAGATTAAGGTTGGGCAGGGTGCCCTGCAGCAGACGCGTAAGACCTGGCGAAGGACGATCTTCGAGCACTTCGCCACTGATCTGCGATACAGCTCCCGTCACTTTTGTGCGACGTTGTGTGCTGTATCCTGTCACAACCACATCATCGAGCATATGCGTAGCCTGTTTCAACTGAATGAGCAGGCTGTTGGTAATACCTTCCTTGACCATGTAACCCGGCTGCAGGTAGGGAGTATACCCTATCATGCTGCATTGTACGTCATATACAGTGCCGGCTGGCAGATTGTTAAAAATAAAATTCCCCTTTGCATCGGTAATGGTCGTTTTTTTCTGTCCGTTCTTTTTCTCCGTTATTACAACGGTCACACCTTCCATCGGCTCTTTCTTTTCCCCGATGACGGTACCCTTGAGTGTAGCCAGTGGTGCAGAGTCCGCCTGCCCGATAAGGGCCGAACAAAGCAGCACCAGCAACAATGAAAACTGCTGTAAGTGTCGTAACATAATAGTAGAGTTTTGGTAATAAGTACCCGCTCCGCCTGTTGGCAGTTGCTGGCAATTAATATGTATTGTTGTTTATTTTTCGGAAATAACCCAGCTATTGTTTTGCCAGGAGAATATCAAATCATTCATCTGGCAGATCGTGGATAAGATTTGGTCAAGCTGATCTGTTGATTCAAAAGAGCCCGTAAACCAGCGGTTATTCATTTGCTGTATATCAAATTGGATCTTTACATTATACTGTTTCACAAGACGGTCAAATACAGTTGTCAGCGACTGTTGGGTAAATGAAAGCCCCTCCTCTTCTACAGGCTTAGATTTTTTGCCTGTTGATGCAGGTTCACGCACTACAGGTAAAGATGGCTTGTCCGTCAAAGTATGTACGCCACTGTGAACATTGATCGCGATCTCCTGCCCCGGACGCAGGGTTTGCCTGTCCTGATACTTCGAAGAGGCATCAGCACCATCTACCACCACTACCCCTTCTATCAGTTTTACCTTAACTGTATGGGCATCTGCAATGCGCACATTAAAAGTGGTTCCCAAAGCAGTAGTACGTACCCCTTGTGCCGACACACTAAAAGGTCGCTGCCTGTTCTTGCGCACACTAAACCCTGCACTTCCCCTGTCAAGAACAATCTGCCGGGCACTCTCCCCATAATCGGAATAATAACTGACAGCAGCACCTGGTTCCAGCAATACCTCAGAGCTGTCCGGCATCAGCACCGTTTTCAACGTAGTTGTCGCATTATACTGTTCATAGCGAACCGGAACAACAGCCTCAGCAATCTGATCAGTTTCCCCGCCGGTGGTTTTGCGGCTGGTATAATATACGGTCAGCGTTGTAGTGACCAGCACGGCTACGGCCGCAGCCCATTTCAACACGGGCAAACTCAACAACTTTGTTTTGCGGTTTGCGACCGGCTTCATTATTCCTGCCTGTTCATGCAATTTTGCCTGCATCGCAGCAAACCAGTCCTCATTGCCACTAAACGTTTCCTCCTCCGTTAAAGATTCCAGTATGGCATTACTCAGCCAGCTTTGCTCATTGGATTCCAGTTGCCGCAGTTTTTCCAGTAAAAGCAAACGCTCTTCAGCAGTAGCCTGGCCACGCCAGAAAGCATCAATGAGTTTATCCATAATGTGGTTCTGTAAATAAATACCCGGGAGGGGAAAAAATCGAAACGATCTGGTGTTACCGAATTGTTATCAAAAGCATCATCAATCTATCAGGAGCAAAAGCAGTACGGCGGAAGCAGAAAGGGCCGGCTGACGGCTGGCTGTGTCGAGGTACGATTTAATACTGCGTACGGACTGTTTGAGATATTCCCTGACAGTAGATGGCGTAATTTCCAGTTCGCTGGCAATTTCATCAACCGTCAGCCCTTCAAATTTGCTGAGTGTAAATACCCGTTTTCTTTTATCAGGCAACTGCTCTATGGCTCTGTTGATCATAGCCATTTGTATGTCATTGCCTGTTTTATCAGCAGCAGCTGCTGGTATTGTTTCGAATGGCTGATAACTGTCTACCAGGATCAGCGAGTCATTTACTTTCCTTTTCAGATATGAAAGTGCTTTATGCTGGCTCACTACAAAAAGCCATGGGGCAATAGATTCAACAGATTTTACTTTGTGCAGATTTTCCCATAAAGCGAGGAATACATCCTGAAACACATCTTCTACTCCTTCGGGCGAGTGTACAAATTTCCGGATATTAATATATATGACCTTATGATACTTTGCATAAAGGTCATTGTAGAGCCGGATGTTGTGAGGTGACGGTTCGGTACTAATCTTACTTGAGCTCAACGATGATGCCTGCATTGGTCCGGAAGGGATTTTGTCAATAAGCAAAATTAACCCATCGGTATAGTCGCCGGTTTTAAGTTTTTGTAACCATTTTTATAAATAGATCAGTTGTCGGCAACCGGCTGGTTAAACAGACAAAACAGCTAAACCAATACTTCCTGGTCACTTCTTACTACCAAAAAAATCTTTCTTAATAGCCGCATCAGCATCCACGGCCCGCAACTTGTCGCGGACATCCTTTTTCTTACTGGCAGAAAAAAATATCAGCGAACGCTGTGAAGCAGGGAGGTCCTGTGCCAGCCGGAAAAAAAACTCGGGGCGTTTGGCAGACACCTCATGTATGACTGTAGAAAAATAGTGGCTGGTACCAGCCCATTCTGCCGGCAATTGTTTAAGTCCTTCCAGCAAGGTTGCATATTCAAGTGTGGGCATTTTTTCCAGCAAGGTGCCGGTCAGGTTTTCATAGGTGGTGTGCAGACGACCTACACTGTCTCTTAGCTGTTGCAAATAAGCGTCTGTATTCTTTCGGAACGAATCTACGTCCTGCCTTTTGTGCGCATCGTTCATCGAATCCCAGGACCAAAAGCCGCCTCTGAAGCTATAATGCTGCATCTGAAACTCCGCATTCAGTTCATCTGCCATGGCAAAATAATTCTTAAGATAGTAGCCGTTATTAATATCAGCTTTTACTTTTTCAGCATCTGCTGGTTTAAGCTCAAGCTGATTCTCCTTTTTCCCTTCTATCGTCACTTCATATACATCTTCGTCTCTTCGCATCTGTGTTTTCGTATTGGCAAACACACCATCAGACTGCTGATGCAGTGTATCGGTACTGACAATGGAAAACCCGGTGCCTGCTTTATCCAGATAGCGTCCCATTTTAAACAATCGGGCCTCGTTACCCTGCAACCGGGCATAATAAACCCGGCCTTTGATCTTACCTTTCAGGTACTGAATACCGGATATTTCCTGGGCAGACAGTCCGGCAATACCCGTCAGGAAAACAATAACAGGGAATATGTACTTCATATACTTTTGATTGTGATTGGTTCGGATATTCTTACCGTGATTATCACATGAATGAATATAGTAGTTAAAATAATTTATTTTATCACAGCGTTTGAATTTAACAGTTCAGGTTATTTCTGACAACGGCAAATACTTCATAAATAAATGATACTAAAGGAATTGATTTTAGAGAGATCGTTCGCATCCTGCAAATTCTCCGTTGTTGGATGACTATGCCATAGTAATCTGCTAATAAAAAATTTGCCTGTTCAGAAAAAAAAATCAACTTTGTATTGCTTTGGGCTGCGGCCTGGAGCCTACGCAGAAGGGCGGTTACCTCACTGAGGCAACCGCCCTCCCTGTTTTCAGAGCAACACGAGATGCTCATAGAGCGTTTCATCAAAGATCATCCTTCTTTCAGCCTTGAATAAGTTCCTGCCGGCTGTTATTATCCATACCGACTCAATACTTTTATTTCTTGAGGGTTGAAGTGCCCCTATAACGCCTTTCTTTATATCCTGAATTGCATATTCGCGATTAAGCAGATTAATAACGGCTACCGCAACTTTTTGCTGCGCACAGGAATAGATACAATGATTAATAGTGGATTGTTTTACCAAAACTTCCGGGTTAGGCGTTTTAATATCGCCAATGATCCTGTTATCGATTCGTATATCGGGATTTTTTCTATGGGCAACGTCCGGCAGCCATGCCTGGCGTGCTTTGCTTTCTGCTTCAGGAAAAGTGGGCAACAACTGAATATCGTGGCCTTGATCGGCCAGAATGCTGGCAGCCAGTATATTCTCGCTTAATTCCGCATTCCCATGCAATGGATGCAATCCAACCTCGCTCCCACAAGCAGATTTGTAAACACAAGCATATCCCATACACACAAAACATTTATGGTTTTTCTGCGTAAAACCCAGGGAGCAGGTAGAAAGAGACCTAATAATACGGTAGCGTATACAAGTTACAAATTCATTTTTATTCCAAAGCTGATAAGCGTTAAAATGAACGAGTATAAATGAGGCCCCAGCCATAATATACTGGTCCTTAAATTGTGAAAAGTCGAATATCCCGTTTTATCATTTTGAAATAAATAAAGCCCCTGAAGAATCAGGGGCTCGCTACAACAGGTACTGATGCCTGTCTATCTGCTTTATTTATGGCCGGTCTTTGGTAAAAAGGGTCAGCTCACCCATGGCCTGAAAAGTGGCCGTTGCCCCCCAGTGTGAGAGAACCTTAATACGGATATAACGGGTTTTGGGAATATTGGTGGGCATCACAAACTCATGACCCGCCTGCGCTGCCGCAATATCTTCTGCGGTATTGGTACCCGCAGGCGAACCGGATGGCTTAATAGCTTCACAGGTACGCAGAAAAGTCCAGCTATCCCAGGTACCGTCTGCATTGGGATCATTGCTGCCATATATCTCAAAACTCCTCACCGCCTCCAGGTTATACAACCTGTCCATGGGCTGCCAGTAAATGAACCGGTTGATCTTTGCCGATTGCCCCATATCAAACGTAAACCATACGGGTGTGGGACCTACCGCTGTAGCATATCCGTTACCTGTTACATACCCATTCCAGAGATTCGTCATGGGCCAGGTAGCATACTGGCTGGCGCCGATATCGGTGGGCAGTTGCATGCGTCTGAATAATGATTTATCAAACTGCCTTTCGTAAGGAGGCAACGCATTCAGTACAACTGTTGAGGGTTGTACCACCCAAAAAGTATCATACGAGTTGGCATTGGGCAGATAGGCAGAGCGATAGCTCAGCGCACTGCCTCCCAGGTAATCTTCCTCCGATAAAGCGAGTACCGATGCAGTTGGTTTCAGAAAAACCGTTTTCGCTTCACCGGCTGCATCCTGATAATTTAATTCCGTCAGTATCTGTCCGCTGTTGGCATCATTCCATTTCACAATCAGCGAATCGACACGCGCGTTTGGGGCTATTGACTGAATGGTTCGGTTGCCCAGCGCATTTACATAATCGTCGCCATAGGCCATGCCCGAAGCGGTCCGCACTACGGAAGCATGCCCTTTTTCATCGTAGGTATATACCGCAAAACTATAACTGCGTGCAGCCAGGTCAGGTATCAGCATATTAATTGTATCGGAAGACACAGGACGCTGAATCGCCATCTCCAGCGAGTCGGCCCGTTCATTCCAGTAAGCCCTTACTTTCACTACCTGCAGGTCTTTACCCAATACCATCCGGAGATTGATCCGTTTATAACCCGACTGTGCGATAACGGTATCCAGCGCACCGGCATAAATAATCTCTCCGCCTTTCTGAAACTCGTCTTTATATTCGTCCATTTTGGAACAGGAGAAAAAGCCGGTCAGTATGGCCAGCACAGCCACCATGCCCCAACTGTATTTTATCCTTCTCATAAGTTGCAGTTTTAAATCTTGATTAATTTGAATCACCAAACATTTTGATCTCATACACGTACACGTATACCGTATTGCCCCAGTTCTTCAGTGTTTTGAAACGGATATGCCGCACTTTGGGTGCATCTACCGGAAAAGGCACGGTAATACCTTCTTCAATAAAATTGATATCGGCCTGGGTAAGTGGCGAACCCTGTGGCAGACCCGAAGGCTTCTGCATGCTGTACGTAGTGAGCAGGGTCCAGCTGTTATCAAAACTACCATCGGGATTGGGTGCATTGGAGCCCCACAACTCAATCTCTTTGGGGCTATGCTCATCATAATATTTAGTACGGTCCGGTTTCAGGTAAAATACCATGCGGCTCAGCTTGGCTTCCACACCCATATCGAAGGTAAACCACTGCGGCATGCCGGTGGCTCCACTGCTATGGTAATAGGATGTCATACCGAAATTGTTGTCAAACAATCCGGCAAACGTACCTGAGTAGCCCAGTGCTGCATCTGTAGGGAGTGAATAACCGCGCATTTTAGTACGGTCCAGTTGTTCTTCAAAGAAAGGTGTGATGGTAGTGAGCAACGTATCTGACACATTTCCCCAGCGGTCGCGGATAAACACCCCAAACTTACGTTCTACCGCTGCGAAACCACGTGCCGTGAAACTGCCCGAGCGCAGATCGGTATAATGAGTATAGCAGGGAGTGAATTTACCCAGCGAATCGTTGGTCAGTACAACAATGGCGAGGCTGGCCTCGGTAGGATTTTTAAACGCTACATTCAATCCGCCAAAATCGGCAGCGGTCTTCAGGCTGTCGAAGGCAATACGGTAAACGGGTTTCAGCGGATTTACAGTCACCTCTACAGGCGAGGATACATTTTCGCCCAGATCCACCGCATTCAGCGTTACCACATAACTGCTTTCGTCGGCAAAACCTTCCAGTTTTATTTTATTGGAGTAACGGCTCACTTTATTCTCCCGTACCACTCCGTCCCTGGTCGTATACCGGGCCTTTACATAGGCCAGATCAGGATCAGATGGTGGCGTAAAGCTGATGCTGACAGCTCCATTGAGATTCTCCACCACAGGCAGGCTGACAGGTCCCGGAGCTATGCCATCATTTTCGGATGGCCCCAGCTCCATGCGGGTGCAGGATGCTGCACTCATCAGCAGGAAACCAGCCAGGCATTTATTTATTAGTCGTCTCATTTTTTAAAATTTAGCAGTAGTTGAATGAATTGATTTCCGATTACCAGCCGGTGTTTTGAACCAGATTGGTGTTGATCTGCAATTCCGACTCACTGATAGGCCAGAGATAATCACGCGGCGCCGTAAACGACTGGCCGAATTCCAGTATGCGCTGGTAATAATCTTCGGTGTTTTCGCGGCCCACATTCCAGGCATAGATAGGCGCATTCAGTTCCTGAAAGGCACGCTTCCACCGGCGCAGATCCCAGAAGCGGCTGGCTTCAAATGCCAGTTCAATCCCTCTTTCCTGGTGAATGATCTCACGCAATCCATCGATAGTAGTATACTTACCGGGACGGTTGGAGAAATTACTCCAGCTGCTTTCCACTGTATTCAACCCAGCCCTTGTGCGAATTCTGTTCAGATAAGGCAGGGCTTCGCCAGATTTACCATTTTCATTCAATGCCTCTGCATACAGCAGATACAGATCGGCCAGCCGCATCACCGGCCAGGGATAACTTTCGACAGAAATGCTGGTAGAGCTGTATGCCAGTGTCCAGTTCACCAGTTTTTTGGTATAATAACCGGTGATGGAGTAAAGA
>JAGODE010000150.1 GCA_017998385.1 Chitinophagaceae bacterium
CATTTTATGCATCGTGACAAGAATGACAGCTTCCGCTGTTGTGTATAAATATCCGCACAGGGATCAAATCCCTTAGCCTTTATCTCCTCTGGTGAATAATAAGGATCGTGCAACTCAGCGGAGACTTTTTCACTTTCCAGTACTTTCTGTAATGTATAGGTCACACTCAGCGCATCTTCTTTTACCTGTGGCCGAAATGACAAACCCAGTATGAGCACTTTCTTTTTATGGAGATACCTCTTTAACTGAGACCATGCAAACGCAGCCATTGCCTCATTAATTCGCCGGCTTTCGGATGCCAGTGAAAAGTCGAGCCCCGCCTCTCTGAAATTCTCCATCATAAAATAGGGATAAACCGGCGTGCAGTGGCCTCCTACCCCTATGCCCGGTTGCAATAATGCGGCCTCCTGATCGGCATTAATCAACGGAATAAGGTCTACCAGATCGAGACCCGTTGCCTGTGCAAACATCGCCAGTTGATTGGAGAGGGCTATATTGACATCGCGATAAACCATTCCTGCCAGTTTCATAAACTCAGCCGCTTCGGTGCCCGGAAGCAGGATCAGTTGTTCACTTCTGAAAAAATGTCCATAGATTTTCAATGCCGCCTGTCCGGCCTCAGCATCCAGCCCTCCGAGCGCACGTGGAATACTTTGTAATTGCTCCAGCATTGTACCGCTTTTAATGCGTTCCGGACTTGCGGCGAGTAAATAGTCTGTACCATGCGTTTTACCGGTACTGGTAAGAACCGGCTGAATATCTTTCCTGCAAAAGCCAACCGGCACAGATGTTTCCACCATCAACAGTACCTTTTGCTGCAACCATGGAGCAATCTGCCGCACACAGTCGAGAAATGGAGTTTTATTGATCTGCTGTAGCTCATCTACCAGTAATGGTATACATAGAATAATAGCAGTGCTGCCGCTCACAGAGGCATAATCGGAAGAAAGCTGTAAGTGACCGGCATGAAGGGCCGGCTGAATAATATCTTCCACTCCGGGCTCGACAGCATGAAACCCGTTAGTCTTATAATAGTTCAGTTGTTCTGCATTATTGTCAATAGCTGTGACCTGCCAGCCCTGGCGCAGAATATGGGCCGCCATGGCCTGGCCAATTTTCCCAAAACCAACAATACTGATTTTTTGCATAGGCTATCAGCTTACTGTCGCCCAAAAAATAAGGCGGAAATTTCTGCAAATATCCGCCTTATTTCTTATACCGTTTCAAACAATTGACAACAGGAAATATGCCTTATAAGCCCAGGCTGCTTCGGAAAACCTGGATCACTTTATCAATATCTGCCTGCTGCATGGGAATGTATAATGGCAGGATTATGCTATTGTCGGCTGCATCTTCAGAAACCGGCAATGACAATCCTGCGCATTCCTGCTTATAAGCCGTTTCACGATGTGCTGTCATGATACCTCTGCGAGTGGAGACACCTGCATCGAGCATCCGTTGCATCAGGTCGTTACGTGATACGGGGCAATCTTTTTTAAGGTAAATACTGAATGACTGAAAATTGGTAAAATAGCCCTCAGCTTCCCGGGGCACGCGGATAAAAGGAATATCAGCAAATGCTGCCTGATATTGCTTAGCGATCTTTCTTCTTTCTTCCACTATCCAGTCGAGCTTGGCCAGTTGCTGAATGCCTACGGCTGCCTGAATATCTGTCATGCGGTAATTGTAACCTACCTCCACATGATCTTCAAACATGACTTTGGCCGATTCGTGCCGTACACGGTCGTTGATAGACATACCATGCTGGCGCAATAACCGGAGGCGGTGATAATAGGCTTCGTTGTCGGTTGTAATAAAACCACCATCGCCCGTAGAAATCACCTTACGCGGGTGAAGAGAAAAACATACCAGGCTGCTATGACTTCCGATTTTTTTTCCTTTATAGGAGGAGCCGACTGCACAGGCCGCATCTTCTATAAGATGCAGGTTATGTTTTTGTGCCAGCGCCGAAAAGGCATCGATGTCTGCAGGCATACCGATCTGGTGTACCAGCAATATGGCTTTTGTGCGGGGTGTTATACGCCTGGCCACATCTTCTGGATCTAAATTGTATGTTACCGGATTTACTTCGGCAAATACAGGTTTGGCACCTACATATTTGATGGAGTTGGCGGTAGCGATATAACTCATAGAGGGGCAGATCACTTCATCGCCGGCCCCAATGCCGGCAACAATCATAGACAGGTGCAATGCTGTAGTACAGTTAGAAACTGCCACCGCATAACGTGCTCCGGTATACTGTGCAAATTTCTCTTCAAACTCAGCCACACGGGGGCCCTGCGTAATCCATCCTGTTAAAATAGTATCGTAGGCGGCCTGCGCATCTTCGGCAGTCAGGTAAGGTTTGGCTATCGGTATCATACTATTCAGGCTGTTTTTAATTTGTCAAAATACCAGGCACTCAGTTCTTTCATACCCTGTTCCAGACTTACAGAAGGTGAAAACGACAACAACTGTTTTGCCTTGCTGATATCGGCCAGGCGGCGGCTCACCGGGTTAATGCTGTTTTCTTCACGAAACTCCGGCTCCAGTGTGGAATCATTTACCTTCAGCAACACATCGAGCAATTGTTTGAGACTGGTTTCCTCACAGTTGCCGATATTAAAAGCTTCATCGGAAATATCTGCCTGCAGGGCAGCTATGTTTGCGCGGGCAATATCTCTTACATATACAAAATCCATGGTAGTAGAGCCGTCTCCATAGATCAATGGATTACGGTTGTCGCGGATACAATCCAGCCATTTGATCATTACTTCGGTATACTTACCATCTGTATCCATGCGGGGGCCATAAGCATTGAAATAGCGCAATGCTACATAGTCAAGTCCGTACATGAATTTGAAACTGCGAAACAGTTGCTCTCCCCACATTTTGGCCGCACCATAAAAAGTCTGATTATTATACGGATTGTCTGTTTCGGGTGTTGGGAAATGCTGCGCCAGCCCGTATACGGAGGCACTGGAGCTATAGATAACTTTCTTTATTTTGTGCTTTACAGCCAGCTGCGCAACATCAAAAGTTGCTTTCAGCATTACTTCAAAACCATCAGCAGGATTGGCCGCACATGCGTTGATCCGAAGCGCAGCCATATGGAAAATATAATCGCAGCCACTGATACAGCTTTCAAGCAATGCTGTATCGCGTATGTCTACCTGGTGAAATTCAATACGCGGATCAGCAGCAAACAACTTCATGTTTTCGCGGCTTCCGCGGATAAAATTATCAATGATTACAATCTTTGCAGGCTGCAGCTGCAATAGCTCTTCCACTACATAAGACCCGATAAAACCAGCACCGCCGGTTACCAGGATCGTACTGTCCTTTACTTTATTGTGCATGTTGTGTATTGTTAAGGCTTAGTAATAAAATACCGGATATGATCAATGCAAAACCTATAAATGAAATATAATTAAGTGAGTCTTTGAAAATAAAATATCCTGCTATAACGGTAAGCACAAAGTTGATGCCTGCCGACACAGGAATTACAAACGTAAAATTGGCCAGTGACAATGCTTTGAAGATTACCAGCATTGAAAGGAATATCAATGCAAATGCAGCAATCACCTGGGGTTCAAACAGGAGTTTCAGCCAGTCATTAACTGCCGACAATGTGCGTCCTTTCAGTTTCCATTTGATCAGCGCAGCGCCGGTCACATTCAGGATGGCATACAACAGGCAAAAAACAACAGCTTTTATCATTCATTCAGATTTTTAATATCATCAATGATAAATACCTGTCGTTTGCGGCTGGCATCGAGCGTACGCCAGAGATATTCGGCAATAATACCAAGTGATATATTGGTAATACCAAATCCAATCATCAGAATAGACATCAGTGCGGGCCAGCCGGCTGCCAGATCCTGGAAGAATATCTTCCGTACAATGATATAGATGGTCCACAATATGCCTACAAAAAAGAATACGATCCCCACAATAGTCACAAACCGGATGGGGGCATAGGAAAAGGCTACAAAAGAATCTATAAAGAGTTTTATCTTTTTAGACAACGTCCATTTGCTGACGCCTGTCTGGCGTTCCCTCTTTTTGTATGAAATAGATTCCTGGCGGAATCCCATGCCCAGTATCTGTAAAAAAATAGATGAGTTGGCTTCTACATTTTTATTTACTTCCCTGGCCACTTTCCGGTTAAACATCACGATGTCGAATCCTTTCTCAGGAAAGTTGCGGAAAGCAAACTTTTTCATGAGGTAGGCATAAAACTGTGAAAATGCCTTTTCGCTCCAGGACACTTTAGTACTTTCTCTGTGAGCCCAGACGATATCAGCCCCCTGCTCCATTTTTTCTTTCATCGTCAGAACCAGTTCGAGCGGATCCTGCAGGTCGGCATAATTGAAACAGATCATTTCTCCTGAAGCCTCTGCAATGCCGGCACGCAGGGCCGCATGTGAGCCGAAGTTCCTGGAAAAGCTGATGAGCTTTGCTTTATAGCTTTTATGTTCCATGGCCGAAAGCCGCTCAACAGAATTATCGCGTGATCCGTCGTTTACAAAAATCACTTCGGCGCGCAGCGGATGCTGCGCAAAGAAATCATTCAGACTGTCAACCAGAAAAGGAATACCATCGTATTCATTAAAGATGGGAATGATAACCGAAACCTGTATGGAGCTTGTTGTATCCGGCATACTCATGATTTGAATCGTACACGAATGCTTTTAATATAATCGGTCGGACGCATTACGGTGCCATTTACTTCTATTTCCTCTACTTCTATCATTGCATCCGGACCAGCTACCAGTACAGTGCCAGCCTGTTTCCGAATTTCAACCACATGCCCCGGGATAGCCAGGAAACGGCTTTCAGGCATCCAGACTTTTGCTTTCCAGATCACCACTTTCTCATCATTGAGATAACTGAATGCGCCGAGGTAAGGATGAGAAGAGGCGCGTATAAGCCGCACAACCTGTTCTGCAGGCAACTGCCAGTTGATGCGTCCATCTTCGGGTAAACGGGGGTAGCAACGCAGCCCCTGAACGGAGCCTTTCAGTTCATATGCCTGCGGATCGTTCCATACACGGTCAAGCGCCTGCCGATACAAATCGGGCGCAATTTTTTCGGCCTCAGCCAGCACATCAGCGATATAAGAGTCATTTTGAATCGAAATGGATTTACGCGACAGGATATCGCCGGCATCCAGTTCGGGATCCATCTTGTGAATATTTCCGTTGATATAACGCTCGCCATTGATAATACTCCAGTTGACGGTGGCATTTCCCTTATAATCCGGCAGGTTGCCTAAATGAAAATTAAGAATGCCGCATTCAAACCGGTCCAGAACCGAAGGCTGGATAGTATATTTCCAATTGGCGCTGATAGCAGCGCGTACATTGTGCTGCTGCAATATGCCAATCAACTCTTCATTTTCAAGGGAGCGTATCATAAAGAAAGCTGCTCCTGTCTCCTTTGCCAGGCGTTCAAAATCCTGGTGTTTGATATCATACTCTTCGTAAGCTTCTTCAGTAACAATAGCCCGTACTTTATATCCGTGCTGCTGCACATGACGGATGCCATCATACAGGTAACGGGAGCGCCCAATGGCAATTATGTTTCTCTCTGTTGTCATATCAATTCAACGATCGGAAGATCTTTATAAAAATGTTGTCCTGTCACCAGGCCTTCAGCAGCTTTTAAACCTCCTGCCTGCAACCGGATAATAGGATCATTACCCACTGCGGAAGGAAGAATGCCCATGTGACCACTATGCACATGTTCAGGAAAATAACGGATGCCGTGCTTTTGTAATGCTTCAGTTTGCACGTCTCCGGCATAACGGAGTATAAACGGATCAGTGAGCTGCTGCGCAAGTGCAGCTACTTTAATGGGACCGCTTTCATCAATCCATACCTGATCAAACGGATAGGCTGTGAATACGACCGCTTCAGCATTCCTGAAATTTTCAGGAATTTTTATTTCCGGGAAACCTCCGGCCCATACCGTATTGCCGGTTAATTCGTATTTATCGCGGTTTTCATCCTTATCAATAATCAGCAGCGCTTCGCAATTGCGGGCTATCACCCTGGCCATATAGGGACCAAAATCATTGTTGCATAGCAACACGAACTTGTTTTTATAAGGGCAGGTGCCTGCGTCAAATATTTGCCTTACGGCCATATCGCCGAGATAATTGAATACATCAATATCCGGATGGCGTTCGTTGGTAGCACCCAGCTGAAATCCGCGTTCCCGGATATATTGAATATCCATATCTGCTTCGCGCCACTCCCAGGCTTCATACATGAGGGGTATGGCCAGTCCGTTTTTGGCATATTGCAGTTTCTCGCGGTTCAATGGACGAAGATGCCCTGAATTGGTAATAATGTCGGCTTCAGCAACAATCTCAGGTGTAATCTCTGTGATCAGGTTAATTTCCACCCCAGCCTCAGCTGCCAGTTTACGGGTCGATTCAAATACTTCCTCTACTGTGCCATAGCGGGTTGTACGCGAGTAGGCAAATACCCTGGCGCCCGCAAGTGCCGCCAGAACCGGCGTCACCACATAAGGCCCGGACGCAGCTTCTGTCAGCACGGTTTTTCCCTGCAAATTCAACTTCAGCGCTTCTACCCTTTCTTTTAATTTGCGTGCCAGCATACTCAATAGTTATTGATCGTTTTTATCACATAGTCTACTTCCTCATCTGTAAGCTCTGCATACATCGGCAATGAAAGGCAATGTGAAGCCAGGTATTCTGAATTCGGGCAATCACCTTCTTTATATCCCAGTTGTGTATATGCCTTTTGCAAATGACAGGGCACAGGATAATGCAGGCCGGGAAAGATATTATGTTCGTTGAGGTATTTGATCATACCATCGCGATCAGGCGTAGTAATTACAAACAGGTGAAAAACCGATAATACGTTTCCGGGCTGTGCCTGCATGCGCAACTTATCATTCTTGATTTCGGCCAGATAACGTTTGGCAATATCCTGGCGGCGTTTATTCCAGCCGGGCAGGTATTTCAGTTTAACGGACAATGAACCTGCTTCCAGCCCACCCATTCTCATATTAAAACCCAACTCGTCATGGTAATAACGAACCGTCATACCATGGCTGCGGAGGCTGAGCAGGTGTTTATAATAAGCTTCATTATTTGTTGTCATGCCTCCTGCCTCGCCACATGCGCCCAGGTTTTTACCGGGATAAAAGCTGAAACAGGCCATTTCGCCAAACCCACCTACGGGTTTGCCATTGTAGAGCGCACCCTGTGCCTGGGCTGCATCTTCTACCATAAACAGTTTATGTTTATCGCAAATTGCCTTAATAGCATCGATGTTGAAAGGCTGTCCGTAGAGATGTACGCCAATTATCGCCTTTGTGCGGGGAGTAATGGCGGCTTCTGCTTTGGCAGGATCAATTTCCCAGGTGTCTGACAGACAGTCTACAAATACCGGCGTAGCACCCACATAGGAAACGCCCCAGGCCGTAGCAATAAATGTATTCGCAGGAACAATTACTTCATCGCCCGCTCCTATGCCCAGTGTAAGCATGGCTAAATGAAGGGCAGACGTACCATTGTTGATGCCAACGGCATAGCGGGTATCACAAAACGCAGCAAAATCCTTTTCAAAGCTTTCTACAAATGAGCCTCCTGAAAAGGCTGTTTGTTCATACACTTTTTCAAATACTTCGAATACTTCGCTTTTTATCTGCTGATGTTGCCCTTTCAGGTCAAGGCAATTGATTTTCTTGTTCATGATTGTAACTATTCAGGAGGATTAGATGGTTTTGATGGGTTTCGCAGGGTTGCCGGCAACGATCGTATTTGGCGGTACATCGCGGGTAACAACGGCTCCGGCTCCTACCATAGAATTTTCGCCAATGGTAATGCCGCATAAAATAGTTGCATTGCTGCCAATGGAAGCGCCTTTTTTCACAAAGGTCTCAATACACTTCCAGTCGGCTTCTGTCTGCATACTTCCGTCTTCATTGGTAGCCCGTGGAAAAAGATCGTTGGTAAACATTACCCCATGCCCCACAAATACATTATCTTCTATGCGAACACCTTCGCAGATAAACGTATGACTTGAAATTTTGCAGTTTTTGCCAATGGTAACTCCTTTTTGTATTTCTACAAAGGCTCCGACTTTGCTGTTGTCATCAATACTGCATCCATAGGCATTTACAAAACTGAAGATGCGTACACCCTGTCCCAGAGATACATTGTTAAGGCTTTGGCGATCGTTGTTGATGGTGACCAGTTCCATATATTAACTGATTTTTACTTCTTTTCCTTTGTTACTGATAGAGGTTTGTGATGCTTCCAGCAGTTGTACAACACGTCTTCCCAATCCGGCATTCGCTACGGGCTGCCGTTTATTCACAATAGACTGTACAAAATCGTCTGCAACTCCAAAGAGGGCTTCTTTGCTGGAAAGTTTGGGGATGAAAATATCGCCGGTACGATAATCGACCAGAATCTGCTTACGGTCTTCTTCTGTTTTGAGGCTATAACCGGTATCGTATACTTTCACTTTCTCCGTAATCTCAAGATCGTTGTAGAGCAGCATTTTTTTATCGGCTCCAATAAGCATCTGGCGGATTTTTACTGGCGATGTCCAGGAGCAGTGAAAATGCGCAATAAAGTCGGAGGCATAATTGACCGTCATGTATGCAATATTCTCAATACCGTTGCCTGTATGTGAAATACCGGTTGCATTTACGCTCACCGGCTCTTCATCGATAAGGTGGGCCAGGATCGATAAGTCATGCGCAGCAAGATCCCACAGCACATTGATGTCCGGCTGAAACAGGCCCAGGTTAATACGTGTTGAATCAAAATAACGGGGTGTGCCGATTGATTTATCATCAATCAGCTCCTTGATTTTTGATACGGCACCGGTGTAGAGAAATGTATGATCAACCATAAGTGTGCAGCCTTTCTGCTCTGCCAGGTTCATCAGTTCATCAGCCTCTGCCACAGATGCTGTCATGGGTTTTTCCACCAGCACATGTTTTCCCTGCAACAAAGCTTTTCTGGCCAGTTCGAAATGTGTAAATACGGGTGTCACGATAACTACTGCATCAATCGTTGGATCCTGCAATATGTCATCGGCACTTGCCACACCTTCTATACCTGGAAAAATCTTATGTAGTTGATTAAGCCGCTCAGGGCGGGCGTCTGCCACTTTCTTTACTGTACAGTTGGAGACATTGAAAAAATTCCGGACGATGTTAGGCCCCCAATATCCATAGCCTATTACACCAATTGAAATGTTTGCCATTTGATGATTCGGTTATATCAGTTTAAATAGTTACGGTTCACGTTGGATAAATTGATTTACCCAGGGCTTCTGACAGGAATAAGCTGGATTTGGCATTAATTTTTACGTTGATGACCATTTATGCCAACAAGTCACTCAATCAAAGTAGTGTGGAATAAACAATAGGAACATTGGGTACTTAACTGAATACTATTGGTACAATCTCAGAACTAAACCTGCAGGTCAGGAATGCGACCTGGATTTATTGTGCTACCAATCAGATGAAGGTCAATGCTTTAAGCACTGCGGGTCAAATGTATAAAAAAAACTTCTTTAATCCTACTATTCCCCGTCGGAAAGACAAAAAAAAATAATATTAAATCTTTGGAAAAGCGCTACTGTAGCGGTTTTCCGGCTATCCTGCATAAGCCGGGTTATAGAATTCGGAAAGACCGCGCTATATTTAACGGCGAATTGAACCAAAGCCAAACCCTTATCAATGTTTTTACAAAAGACCTCAATTCCTGCACTGTTGGAAAAATTGCCTGCCTGGGTTTTTGCCGGAATTATACTTCTCTACACCGTTTTGATGACATTTCAGGGCCTTGATCTGTCTGATGAAGGATTTAATGCCGTTTTTTACCGGAATATCTATAGCAATCCTGAATCGGTTCAATACTCCTTCATGTTTTGGCTAACAGGTGTTGTTGGGGGAGCTTTTGATTATTTATTTCCTTCGCTGGGTCTGCTGGGATTGCGAATCCTGGGAGCCATTACACTCACCTGTACCTGCCTGCTGAGCTACAGACTGCTGCGCCCCTATCTCAATAAGGGCGCTCTGCGCCTGGGCCTGTTGTTTACTCTCCTCGTTATTTCCAATAATATCCGCATATTCCATTACAACTACCTCTGCATGTTGTTGTATATGTTATGTGCGCTTTTTTTGTTGCGGGGGCTTACCCGTAATAAGCCCTGGCTGATCTTCCTTGCCGGCGTAATGGTTGCACTCGAAACCCTGGCCCGTATTCCCAGTATCGTAAATCTTGGTCTGGCCCTCGCCATTTTTTATTACGGTATTTTATACAACTATTCATTTGCCCGCCAATTCAGGCTGGCTCTTATTTACGGCGCCGGTTTTATAGGAGGCCTGGCTGCCATGATAGTGTTCATGAAAATCACCAATCAGTACGACAACTATATTGGTGCTGTAAAACTGGTAATGGAAATGGGCAGTGGCGGAGCCAGTAGTCATTACGGCCTGAGTAAATTACTTAAACAGTTCTTTGTTCTTTACGGTTCTTCGGTAAAACACGGTTTACTGATCGTACTACCGGTAATCAGTGCAGCTATGATCTGTAATCTTGTTACCTACAGGCCGGCTTACCGCAAGCCATTGATCCAACTGCTCACCCTGGGTATAATTGCGGCTTTTGTATGGCTGATCTGGACAGATACCATCAATCACCTGATGATGGTTTTCCTGCTCACAGATCTTGCCACGTTAGGTGCACTCTGCATCTTTGTGTCAGAAAAAAACAAGGAGTTAAAAGTGCTGGCGCTAATGGGCGTGTATATCATCCTTACTTACCCCCTGGGCAGTTCAGACGGTATCTATACAGTAGGATTATATACCCTTTGGATAGGAGTCCCCATTGCTGTAGACTATTTTAACAAATGGCTTAGACTCGATAGTCAATGGAACATTCAGAGCCGTTCGGAAAACATGCGTTTTTCGTTACTGTTAAAGCCCGAACAGTTGCGCACAATCGGACAAGTCGGCACCCTTTTGATCTTTCTGGCATTACTTCGCCAGGCTTACTACTATCCTTTTTTTGACTGGAACGACCGCGTTCGTATGACAGCCCAGGTCAACAATACTTATACGCGGGGCGTTTTCACCACTAAAGAACGGGCTACCGCTATCAATGAATTATTAGCTGAGTCTGGTAAATACATTCACCCGGGCGATGCTGTGCTGATCTATCACAGCGTACCGCTGCTCCATTACATGACCAACACCAGGCCTTATCTGCGCAATGCCATGCCCTGGCTTTATGAAGGAAGTTTTTTTGCCAATGAGCTCAACAC
>JAGODE010000151.1 GCA_017998385.1 Chitinophagaceae bacterium
CATTAGATCTTTTAGTCGCGCAGCGGAAACACGACTCCCAGCTTCGCTCCCATATAACTCAGGTCTTTTATTCCATATTTGTTATACGACATATAATTGTAATAAACACCCAACAGAAGACCGCTGGCTGACTGTGGTTTGAAAGGCAAATACACACCGGCTTCAGGACGTGCAGCGAAGCCAAACTTGTTGGCAGAGCTGGGATACTCGCCGAGGTACTGTTTGTAGAACGATAATCCACCTCCAAGGCCAGCAGCTACATAAGGCCGTAAACGCGCTTCGGGAGTAAATTCATACCGTACTGTTGCCAGTATGGGTATTACCTGCACACTATTCGTAAGTACAGCCGATATATCGCTGCCATCATCAAGTTTGTAAATGGCGCGGGGAAATTTTTCATAAAAATCCTGGTAAGCCACCTGCAGGCCAACAGATAATTTGTTGCTTACGCCATACAGCAGCCCCATTTCACCGCCGCGCAGACTGGCGTTATTGGTAAGATCTTTTAATGATGAACCGGGAATAGCACCACTGATATTTATCTGCATCTTCAACTCACTCTGCTGGGCCTGCAAACCGGCAAACAATAATACCGCTATCACTAAAAAAATACTCTTTTTCATAGTTATTCAGTTTAAGGAGTGGTGATATAGGGTGATTGGGCAAAGAGGGCATTGACATGACCCGCGGCACGATTTACACCAAATGTACCTGAGCCACGCACCAGGCCATTCCAGATCAGTTTAAGCTGGCTGCTGGCGCTGGCATTTTTAATATCAATCATATCTACCATTACCCCGCCATCGGTTATAGTATAGATGCCGAAAAATCCGGGATAATAACTATAGCCGGGATACCCCCAGTAATAAGGATCCCAGTAACCACCATAATAATTCCAGTAGTCATAGTAATCGATCACTCCGGAGTAGTCATTATAAATACGGTTGACGGTAAGACCCAGGTCGGGATTACTGTCGTGGCTTACGCGGGTATAACCGCGTGCGGTCATCTGTGCAGCCAGCGCATCAATGAAAGCGGCGTCGAAGTCTGTCCGCACTTTCTCCACCAGTTCGTTGTTGCGGATAACAACAGCAGAATCCGAAAGCGCAAATGTGTGGTAACTGGCAAAACTGACCGCTTCGTCTTTATTGGTGATATAAAGATTGGTTTCATCGGGGTCGAGGTTGCGGACGGCATCTTTGGAACAACTGCTTAGCAGGGCCACCCCCAACAGGGCATATACTAATCTTTTCATGGCACCGTAGTTTATCTATTTTATACAAACACAGTGCCCGAATGTTCGCCCCCCCCTCTTTAGCCCTCAACCTTTTTCCTTCATCCGCCTTCGGCGTATGAAAAAAGAAAGCCCCCCTGAACAAATCAGGAGGGCCACATAACAGTTTTCACAATCCGGATAGGCTGGTTTTTCGCCAGTCTGTTAGAGTTCCCTGGGTTAGTTTACATCAAGCCTTCGTTTGACGGAGGGACTCTTTCCGGATATCAGTCGTTTTCAACGGACTTCGCGCCTTCGGCCAGGATCGTAACGCGGTTGTTCAGTGCTTCCACAAAACCGCCCTGGATATCGAAGTATACAAAATGATTATTTTTATCCTTTAAGACTTTAATACGGCCGGCAGTGAGGGCACTCACCAGCGGGGCGTGTTTGTCCAGTACACCCAGTGAACCACTGATGCCTGGCATTTGCACGCCATACACTTCGCCGCTGTACAGTTTCTTTTCAGGTGTCAGTATCTCTAAATTCATGCTTTGAAAATTGGTGAATTGAAAATGATTCGTTGATGAGCTTTTTTGCACATCGCCAAATTTTCAAATTATCCCTGTGCCTGTGCCAGCAGTTTTTTACCTTTTTCGATCGCATCGTCGATCGTACCTACCAGGTTGAAAGCAGCTTCAGGATACTCATCTACTTCACCGTCCATGATCATATTGAAACCACGGATTGTTTCTTCGATGGGAACCAGTACACCTTTCAGACCAGTAAAGGCTTCTGCCACGTGGAAAGGCTGAGACAGGAAACGCTGTACTTTACGGGCACGGGCTACTGTCTGTTTATCTTCATCACTCAGCTCATCGAGACCAAGGATGGCGATGATGTCCTGCAGTTCTTTATAACGCTGAAGGATACCTTTTACACGGTTTGCACAGTTATAGTGTGCGTCGCCCACTACCTGTGGCATCAGGATACGTGATGTGGAATCCAGGGGATCCACAGCAGGATAGATACCAAGGTCAGCAATTTTGCGGCTCAATACCGTAGTGGCATCAAGGTGGGCAAAAGTTGTAGCAGGCGCAGGGTCAGTAAGGTCATCCGCAGGTACGTATACCGCCTGTACGGAGGTAATTGAACCATTTTTGGTAGAAGTGATACGCTCCTGCATGATACCCATCTCTGTAGCCAGTGTAGGCTGATAACCTACCGCAGAAGGCATACGTCCCAGCAGGGCCGATACTTCGGAACCAGCCTGCGTGAAACGGAAGATATTATCTACGAAGAACAGGATATCGCGGCCTTTACCCTGACCATCCCCATCACGATAGTATTCGGCAATAGTAAGACCGGAAAGGGCCACACGGGCACGGGCACCGGGAGGCTCATTCATCTGACCAAACACGAAAGTGGCTTTAGAGTCAGCCAGTTCTTTCATGTCTACCTTGCTCAGATCCCAGCCGCCTTCTTCCATGCTGTGTTTGAACGCATCGCCATATTTCATAATGCCGGCTTCAATCATCTCACGCATCAGGTCATTACCCTCACGTGTACGCTCACCCACACCAGCAAATACAGACAGACCGGAATAAGCCTTGGCGATATTATTGATCAGTTCCTGAATCAGTACAGTTTTACCCACACCGGCACCACCAAACAGACCGATCTTACCACCCTTTGCATAAGGCTCAATAAGGTCAATTACCTTGATACCCGTAAACAGTACCTCACTGGCAGTGCTCAGGTTTTCGAAAGCCGGGGGTTTGGCGTGAATGGGGCGACCACCCTCTTTGCTTACAGGAGGCAGACCATCAATAGCATCACCTGTCACATTAAACAGACGGCCTTTGATGCCCTCACCAATTGGCATGGCAATAGGTTTGCCGGTATCCACTACTTTGGTACCACGCACCAGGCCTTCGGTACCATCCATTGCGATAGTACGTACACTGTCTTCACCCAGGTGCTGCTGCACTTCCAGTACCAGTTTTTCACCATTTTCTTTAGTGATTTCCAATGCGTTGTAAATGTCAGGAAGGGTGCCATCAAACTGCACGTCGATTACGGCGCCGATGACCTGCTTTACTTTACCTACGTTTGCCATATATAAGAGAGGGTATTTATTTTGGCCGCAAAGGTAAGGGGGCAGGGGGAAAAGCAGAAATCCAAATCAGGAAATTAAAAACTTGTGGATAAGCCCTTGATTTTGCCTTCCTGCCCGGCTTTGATCCGCTGACCAAAAGACTTTTGCCAACCCACCTTCAATTCCCTATCTTTTGCTGCCATTCCCCATTTAACCCCTTCTGCACATGAAAAAAATCCTTGCCGCCAGCCTGCTGGCCCTGACACTTGCCGCCTGCAACCAGCAGGACAGCAATCAGCCGCGCGAAGTAAAAAGCTACACGATCGAGCAGCTTTACAAAAGCCCCAGCATTTTTGGCGGCTCCCTGACCTCCGATGACCAGCAACTGCTGATCACCAGTAATGAGACAGGCATTTTTAATGTATTTAAAATCAACTTAGTAGACGACAAAAAGGAACAACTCACCTTTTCTGCCAAGGAATCCATATTTGCCAACAGCTTTGTGCCGGGCACACGCGATATTATCTACAACTCCGACAAAGGGGGTAACGAAAACACCCACCTCTTTCTGTTAAGAGCCAATGGACAGGTACGCGAACTCACGCCCGACTCGCTCGAAAAAGCCAATTTTTATGGCTGGGCCCGCGATGGCCGCTCCCTGTTTTACAGCTCCAACAAACGCGATCCCCGCTTTTTTGACCTTTATAAAATGGATACCAGCAGCTGGACCGGCCTCCTTATGTACAAAAACGATAACGGTTTTGACGTGAGCGCCATCTCCGGCGATGAACGATATCTCGCCCTGGGCCAGACCATCACCACCAGCTCATCCAACCTCTTTGTACTCGACCAGCAAACCCACCAGCAGAAAAAAGTAAATGCCGACAGCACCGAAAGCACAAATTCGGCCGTACAGTTTTCACTCGATGGCAAATACCTCTATTACCTGACCGATGAAGGCAGCGAGTTTGTGTATGCCGCACGCTACGAAATAGCTACCGGCCGCAAGGAAAAAGTATATGAAGACAAATGGGACGTAACCGGCATGAGCATCAGCTACAATGAAAAGTACCGGGTCATCTATGTCAACGAAGATGGCGCTAATAAGCTGCACCTTTTTGACCACCAGACCGGTAAAGAATTAGCTTTCCCCGTTATTGCCGACGGCAGCATCATGAGTGTAAGCATCTCACGGTCTGAACGCAAAATGATCCTGTATGTAGGCAGTTCCAAAGCTCCCGGCAATCTTTATAGTTATGACTTTGAAAGCAAAGAACTGAAACAGCTTACGAATACACTCAATCCTGAAATAAATGCCGACGACCTCGTATCGGCGCAGGTCGTACGCTATAAATCGTTTGACGGACTCGAAATACCGGCCATCTATTACAAACCGCACCAGGCTTCTGAAAAAAATAAAGTTCCGGCTGTAGTATTCGTACATGGCGGTCCCGGTGGTCAGGCCGGCCAGTATTATTTTTCGCTGATTCAATACCTGGTCAATCATGGTTATGCTGTACTCGACGTCAACAATCGCGGCAGCAGTGGTTATGGCAAAACATTTTATAAGATGGACAACCGCAACCATGGCGACAAGGATCTCAAAGATGTGGTATGGGGCAAAAAATACCTCACTACCCTGCCCTATATCGACTCGTCCAAAATCGGCATCCTCGGCGGATCCTATGGTGGCTATATGACACTCGCTGCACTGTGCTTTCACCCCAACGAATTCAAAACCGGTGTAGATCTCTTTGGCGTAGCCAACTGGCTGCGCACCCTGCGCGAAATCCCTCCTTACTGGGAGTCATTCCGCAAAGCCCTGTACGAAGAGATCGGCGACCCCAATACAGCCGACACCGTGCGACTCAAAGAATACTCGCCGCTGCTGCATGCCGGCAAGATCAACAAACCACTGATGGTACTGCAGGGCGCCAACGATCCGCGTGTATTAAAAATTGAAAGCGATGAAGTGGTAGCAGCCGTTAAAAAGAATGGTGTGCCTGTTGACTATATCGTATTCCCCGACGAAGGCCATGGATTTGTAAAGAAAGAAAATGAGATAAAAGGGTATGGTGAAATCCTCAAATTCCTCGATCAGCATCTGAAAGGAGAAAAGGTGAAAAGCGGGAAGGATTAAAGAGTAGGTGAGTCTCCCACAAATTTATTGTAGTTAACTATAGGGGTACGTGGATAAAATATTCTGTCCACGTACCCTTTTGCATCTTATTGCAGATAACCTGGTCAAACGATTCTACTAATCCTCTACCATTATTCTTCTAAGATTGCGTATATTTACTCTATGAATGAAACCTTGAAAAGACAACTTGAGGCATTGACAAAAAAAGCCAGGAAGTATACGGGAGAACGTCCAGGTTCCCGTACAAGGTCTTCATTGCATCAGATCATTAAAACAAAAAAGCAGGCTGAGCGTTTTATGAAGATGATAGAATCTGCTTGAATTGTTTATCATATATCATTTTTATAAAAGCCTGCTGATAACGGCAGGCTTTTATTATACCTCCTCACCAAAGCAAACAGCAATCATTTCTCATAGCATAAAACATCCGGTAGACTATCCCTAAAAAATCATCAGAAAATGCCACTGAAATCGATTTTGCGCAGCTGTTTAACCGAACCATTTTTATAACGGCATTCGCCGCTGTCCGGAGAAAACTTATCTTCTAAAAAGGTCATTTCTCATCAACCACTTTAAAGTTTTTTTCCGCTTTTAAAAAGCCACTGACATTATTGCCAGATATAGTCGCAAGTTGTCTGGTTCGATATATACTTTCCCTTGCCTTATTCTCCTATATTCCCTTGTGGCCCGCCGGCCGTAGAGGCAAAAGGATGGAATTAAATGCATCTGGTAACCGAAAAAAAACAATCGGTCATGGAAATACTCTATTAGATCATTCCTAATTTTTTTTGCCGCTTAAACTGCAACGCCTTTCCTTCGTACCTTCACCCCATACCTAACACCTTTTCAACAGCTATCCTCATGAAACAAATTTTCTTTGCACTTAGTATCGTATTATTGGCCGTGGCCTGTCAGAATGCTGACCCGCAGAAGACCACAGTGATCGTGCCGCGCGATACCACCATAAATGTGGCTAACTCCTACACTGAACTGTTTTTTGACAGCACACGCATGGAAAATTATGTGCAGGCCGAAAAGCTGCCCGACAGCCTCGCCCTGCAGGTTCGTAATTTTTATAATGGCCGCAATTACCAGATGGCCTGGTTCGACAGCAGCGGACTTACCGAGTATGCCTATAGCTTTCTGCAGATGCAGAACCAGTATATCAGTTATGCAAAAGACAGTTCCATCTATAATCCCGAATTGCACCGCCTGCTCGATACCATGGAAGCCGATAGCGGTCGTTACCAGCCCCTGCAGGAAGATCGCACAAAACTGGAGTTGCTGCTCACCAGCAGCTTTTTCCGCTATGCCGCTAAAGCTTACCAGGGCAACGACAAGATCAATGCACGCGACCTGGGCTGGTATATTCCCCGCAAAAAACTCAACCTCACCGGCGTACTCGATTCACTTATCAGCAACAAAGGAAAGGACATCGGCAAATATGATCCGGTATACGTACAATACAACCTGCTGCGCCAGCAATTGCTGCGGTATTATGAACTGGAGAAAGAAGGCGCCTGGCAACCCATTAACCTCACCCAAAAATCGTATAAGCCGGATGACAGCTCTGTATCTATTGGCGCCATCCGCAAACGGCTGCAAGTCCTGGGCGATCTCAAAACCACCGACAGCCTGCAGGTCTTTGACAGTGTAATGGTAAAGGCAGTAAAACAGTTTCAACGCCGGTATGGCATCAAGGAAGATGGCGTAATCGGTACTTCGATGATCAAAGAACTCAACCGCCCGCTCGAAGATCGCATTCGTCAACTGCTCGTCAATATGGAACGCATGCGCTGGGTACCGGCCAATCCACCCGCCGATTACCTGCTCGTAAACATTCCCGCCTACCAGCTTTTTGTATTCAAAGATGGTAAGCTTAACTGGAAGATGAATGTGGTGGTGGGCAGTGCTGCGCACAACACCGTTATTTTCAGGGGCGATATGAAATATATTGTATTCAGTCCCTACTGGAATGTACCTAACAGCATCGTACAGAAAGAAATCCTTCCTGGTATCCGCAAAAACAAAAACTACCTGGCCCGTCACAACATGGAAATGATCAACGGGTCGGTACGGCAAAAACCAGGACCAGCCAACTCACTGGGCCTGGTGAAATTTCTTTTTCCCAATAGTTATAATATTTACCTGCACGATACCCCGGCCAAGAACCTGTTTAATGAAACCAGCCGCGCCTTTAGCCATGGCTGCATCCGCCTGGCCGAGCCACGCAAGCTGGCACTTTACCTCCTCGAAGGCAATAAAGACTGGCCGGTTGAGAAAATTGATAAGACAATGAAAGGCGGAAAAGAGACCTGGGTTACCCTGCCACAAACTATTCCCGTGTTTATCGGCTATTTCACCGCCTGGGTAGACAGCGAAGGCCTGCTCAACTTCCGCGACGATATTTATGGTCATGATAAAAAAATGGCGGAGCAGCTGTTTGGAAGATGACGGAACTAATGTGCTAATGTGTCAATGTGCTAATGTGCCAATATGCTAATGGGATAATGTGCTAATGCAGGAATACACCGATAAGGGTGATTAACCTAAAGGTTTTAATTAATTATTAACCAACCAATTAGAAAATTAACCTATTAGCACATTAGCACATTTTCTTACCCCCTGTCCGATTCCCTTCCGCTCATTCGTCATTAAGACGACAATCTCTTTTCAACTAAAAATTTAAACGTATGGAAAAATTTATGCTGATCTTTCATGGCGGCCAGGCCGATCACCTTAGTCCCGATGAAATGCAGGCCCACATGGGCAAATGGCTGGCATGGGTACAGCAACTCAGCCAGGAAGGCCGTTATGACTCCGGTGAGCCGCTGCTGCCCGGTGGCAAACTGCTGAGTGGCACCGGTGGCAAAGTAGTCACCGACGGCCCTTACACGGAAGGCAAGGAAGTGGTGGGCGGTTATTTTATCATCAATGCCAGCAATATGGACGAAGCTGTATCGATCGCTCAAAATGCTCCTGACTTTGAACTCGGCGGTACTGTACAGGTGCGCCAGGTCATGAAGATGGATATGTAAAAATCACCCCTGGTCTGTCTCAGACAATCACCCCTGGTCTGTCTGAGACAGACCAGGGGATTTAAAATATACATCATTGTCAACGCAGCCCGTCAATCAACTGGTCGATCATCTTTTTCGCACGGAAGCCGGCCGTCTCGTAGCCGTGCTTACCCGTGTATTGGGTATGCAGCAACTGGAGCTGGCGCATGACCTGGTGCAGGACACCCTGCTACAGGCCATGAACTCCTGGGGGTATGGCGGCATTCCCGATTCACCGGTTGCCTGGCTGCACCGCGTAGCCCGCAATAAAGCCATTGACCACCTGCGCCGTCAGCAACGGTTTCAACATACCCACCTGCCGGCTTATCAGCAGCAACAGCAAACCGAATTATTAAACAGCGACGACAACTTCACCACCTTCCTCGATGCTGAGATTGAAGACAGTCAGCTGCGTATGATGTTTGCCTGTTGCCATCCCGGTATTCCGGAAGAAGTACAGATGGCCCTGGTGTTAAAAACACTTTGCGGACTCAGCAATGCCGAAATAGCAAGAGCCTTTCTTAGCAATGAAGAAACCATTGCCAAACGCATCTATCGCGCCCGCGAGCGCATACGCCAGCAAAATATAGAACTGGAAGTACCACAGGCACACGAGCTGCAGATACGCATAGATGTGATCCTGCATTGTATTTATCTTTTATTCAATGAAGGCTATCTTTCTGCACACCCCGATCAGGCTATTCGCGAAGATCTTTGCCGCGAAGCCATGCGCCTCTGCCTTATCCTTTGCCGGCACCCTTATACATCATTGCCCCGTACCAGGGCATTGATGGCACTACTCTGCTTCCAGGCTGCACGCCTGCCGGCACGCCTCAACGAGCAGCAGCAACTTGTATTATTAAGCCACCAGGACCGCAGCCTTTGGCATAAAGAGCTATTGCAACAGGGGTTTCATTTTATGGAAGAGGCCTCCCTTCCTTTCGAAGTATCGCGTTATCACCTCGAGGCGTCCATTGCCTCACTGCATGCAGCTGCGCCGGATTTCGCATCCACCGACTGGAAAACCATCTATACATTATATGAACACCTGTACCGGCTCTGGCCTGGCGCTATTGTAGCCATGAATAAAGCCATTGCGGCAGCCTGGGCAGAAAGTCCCGATCAGGCACTGATGGAACTGAAAGCTATCAAAGGACTGGAAAACTATTATCTCTACCATGCATCACTCGGCCAGGTTTACCAACTGCTGGGCCGGCCCGACCAGGCCCGTATCTGCTACCTGGAAGCGCTTGCACTGGATCCCTCACCTGCTGAGGCCGCATTGTTAAAAGAAAAGATGAAAGGCTGCTAGTTTGCCGACTTCATTACTTTTGCGCATGCAACTGACAGAAGTAAAAGATACCGCCACCGCCAAAGCTTTTTTACAGGTTAATACAATCATCAACGGAAAAGACCCCAACTATATTCAGCCGCTTCATAAAGATATAGCGGATGTCTTCGACCCTGCCAAAAACAAAACCTTTCGACAGGGGCAGGCTATCCGCTGGATTTTACGCGACAAGAACGGTAAACTCATTGGCCGCATAGCCGCTTTTATCAATAAAAAATATAAAAACAAAAACGATGAAGGTCCTGTAGGCGGCATCGGCTTCTTCGATTGTATCAATGACCAGGATGCTGCAGATGCGCTGTTTGATGTGGCCAAACACTGGCTCATGCAACACGGTATGACAGCTATGGACGGTCCCATCAATTTTGGTGAACGTGACCGCTGGTGGGGCCTGCTGGTAAAGGGGTTTGAACCTCCGGTATATTGCCTCAACTACAATCAGCCCTATTACCAGGAGCTGTTTGAGCGCTATGGCTTTCGTAACTATTACAACCAGGTCTGCTTTGCATTAAAGGCAAAAGACCGGCTGCAGCAGAAGTTTTATGACCGTCATGCCGACGTGGCAAGTAATCCCGCATTCAGCGCAGCACATATCCGGAAAAATGAACTGGACAAATTTGCCCGCGATTTTACCATCGTATATAATAAAGCCTGGGCCGGCCATGGTGGCATGAAACAACTCGAAGAAAAAGTAGTGCGCAAGATGTTCAAAGCCATGAAGCCGGTCATGGATGAAAAAATCAACTGGTTTGTTTACCACAACAATGAACCCATTGCCATCTGGATCAACCTGCCCGATCTTAATCAATGGTTCAAACACCTGCATGGCCGCTTTGGACTACTAGAAAAACTTAAATTTCTCTGGGTCAAAAAAACAAAGCCCTGCAAAAAGTTTGTGGGTCTCGTATTCGGCATTGTTCCGGAATGGCAGGGCAAGGGTGTAGATAGTTATATGATCGTGGAGGGCTGCAAACATATTCAGCGTCTGCGTATCGAAAACGGAGAATATATTATCGGGCAACCTATCTACGAAGATTATGAAATGCAGTGGATCGGAGAGTTCAATCCCAAAATGATCAATGTAGCGGAAAACCTCGGCACCTACCGCAGCCGTATTCTCACCACCTACCGTTATCTGTTCGATCGCAGTAAGGAGTTTCATGCTCATCCGAAACTATGATAACGATTTGAAAATTTGAAGATGGGGAGAGAATGTGCTAATGGGCTAATGTGCCAGTGTGCTAATAGATTTGAAGATTGGGTGATTTGAAAATTTGAAGATGAGCGAGCAATGTGCTATTGTGCCAATGAGTTCTTTGCGTCCTTAATTTGCTTTGCGCCCTTTGCGGTTTGAAGAGGAGAGAACAATGTGCTAATATGCTGATAGGTTAATGTGCCAATGAGTTCTTTGC
>JAGODE010000416.1 GCA_017998385.1 Chitinophagaceae bacterium
ACTAATAACAGTGTTGCTATAGTAATACTGATTTTCATTGTACGTTCTTATTTTAATTGATCCAGTGCAATATTGAGTTGTAATACATTGATTGTTTCCGGTGCCAGTCCGGCCAGTGGTTTCCGGATATTTTTTTCTACCAGTTGCCGTACGCTTGCTTCCGCCAATTGACGCGCAGCAGCTACCCGTTTTACCTGTATATAAGCACCGGCCGGAGAAATATCCGGATCGAGACCACTGCCCGAAGCGGTAACCAGCTCGGCAGGAATCTCGCTGCGCTGCACAGCCGGATTATGAACCAGGAAGCTGTCAATACGATCTTTTACCTGCTGCAGGTAATCGGGGTTCGAAGGGCCTTTATTGGAACCACCGGAGCCCGCTGCATTATAATTTACGGCCGAGGGACGACCCTGAAAATACCGGTCGCCGGTAAACGACTGACCAATCTGTTTGTAACCGACCACCCGGCCATTGGCTACTACTTTTTCTCCATTACCAGCACCCGGCGTCAGCTTACCTACCGCTGCAATCAGTAAAGGGTACGCAAGTCCAAGCAGTAGTATCAACACGATGGTAAGGCGAAGTGATATCAATAAATTCTTTTTCATGATCTTCTTTTTTTACATAAATAAACTGAGGCAGATATCGATCAATTTGATACCGGCAAAGGGAGCTACTATACCACCAATGCCATAGATAAACAGGTTGCGGCGCAACAGAGCCGAAGCCCCGATTGGCTTATAAGCCACTCCCTTTAAGGCAAGTGGTATCAGCAGCGGAATGATGATGGCATTGAAAATAACAGCTGCGAGGATCGCCGACTCGGGGCTGCCGAGTTTCATAATATTGAGCGCCTGCAATGCCGGTATACTGCTGATGAAGAGTGCCGGCACAATGGCAAAGTATTTGGCCACATCATTGGCAATAGAAAAAGTGGTGAGTGTGCCGCGGGTGATTAGCAGTTGCTTGCCTATTTCCACTACTTCTATCAGTTTGGTAGGGTCATTGTCGAGGTCAACCATATTACCGGCTTCTTTGGCAGCCTGGGTACCGCTGTTCATGGCCACACCAACATCAGCCTGCGCCAGTGCGGGTGCATCATTGGTACCATCGCCCATCATCGCTACCAGTTTTCCGCTGGCCTGTTCACGCCGGATGTAATTCATTTTATCCTCTGGTTTGGCTTCGGCGATAAAATCGTCCACACCGGCCACAGAGGCAATGTATTTTGCTGTAAGCGGATTATCACCAGTCACCATCACTGTTTTTACACCCATCCTGCGCAGGCGCTGAAAACGTTCCTGGATACCGGGTTTGATAATATCCTGCAGTTCTATTACCCCTTTTACCTGATTGTTGACAGCTACTACCAGTGGTGTGCCGCCGTTGGTACCGATATGCCGTACCCGCTCTTCAACAGCAGGATCAATGGAATAGCCTGCCTGTATTGCCTGTGCGCGAATAGAATCAAAAGCACCTTTACGAATACGGGTACCATCGGGCAGATCGGCTCCGCTGCTGCGCGTCTCCGCAGTAAAGGAAACAAATTGTGTATTTGCAGGCGCCTGTACCTGTATGCCTTCTTTGGCAGCCAGTTCGAGTATGGAACGTCCTTCGGGTGTTTCATCGGCCAGTGACCCCAATGCACTATAGCGGATAAATGCTTCCTCTTCTCCGGGCTGCGCCGGATAAAAATTGGTTGCCTTACGATTACCGATCGTGATAGTACCGGTTTTATCAAGCAACAATACATCTACATCACCGGCTGTCTCCACCGCCTTACCGCTTTTGGCAATTACATTGGCACGAAGTGCCCGATCCATACCGGCAATACCGATAGCAGACAATAAGCCGCCAATGGTGGTGGGTATCAGGCATACGAATAAAGAAATGAAAGCCGCAATAGTAATGGGTGTTTGCGCATAATCCGCAAAAGGTTTCAGTGTAACACATACAATCACAAAGATGAGTGTGAAGGATGCCAGTAAAATAGTCAGCGCTATTTCGTTGGGTGTTTTCTGACGCGATGCACCCTCTACCAGTGCGATCATCCGGTCGAGAAAAGACTGCCCCGGTGCAGTCGTAACGCGTACCACAATACGATCGCTGAGCACTTTAGTACCACCTGTAACGGAGGATTTATCACCCCCTGCTTCGCGGATTACAGGAGCAGACTCGCCGGTAATAGCCGACTCATCAATTGTAGCAATCCCTTCTTCTATCTCACCATCCATGGGTATCACATCGCCGGCTTCGCATAAAAAGCGATCACCAACACGGAGCGCCGACGAAGCAACTTTTTCCAGTACCGGTTCTCCATTGATTACTGCATTACCAATTCTCCGGGCCGGAGTTTCTTCGCGTGTTTTGCGCAGGCTTTCAGCCTGAGCCTTACCACGTGCTTCGGCCAGCGCTTCTGCAAAATTTCCAAACAATACAGTGAGCAGCAGAATAAGAAAAATAACAGTATTATACCAAAGCGCTCCCTGTGTGGTGTCGCCGGATATGACCTGGTATACACAAACCATCAGCATAACCAGCGTACCTACACCTACGGTAAACATTACAGGATTTTTAATCAGCAACCGTGGATTGAGTTTCACGACCGACTGCAGGAATGCTTTTCCGAGCAATGCCGGATCAAATAATCGTACCTGATTTTTATCTTGTTTCATAACTATATTCATTTAATCATAGAGAAATACTCTGCCAGCGGTCCCAGTGCCAGTGCAGGAAAGAACGAAAGCGCGTTTATAATGATGATTACGGCAAAAGTGACCATCCCAAACGTCCACGAGTCTACACGCAATGTGCCGGGCGATTCGGGAATAAACTTCTTGTTTGCCAGCAGGCCAATTATGGCAACGGGACCAATGATGGGCAGAAACCTGGCCAATATGAGCACAAAGCCGGTGGTAATATTCCAGAACATATTATTATCGCCCAGCCCTTCGAACCCGCTACCATTATTGGCCTTGGCAGATGTATACTCATACAGCATTTCAGAAAATCCGCGATACGACGGGTTAATAAGCCA
>JAGODE010000417.1 GCA_017998385.1 Chitinophagaceae bacterium
GTATAGTTATCAATAACCAGCTGCAGGCTTTTTTCGATCCCGAGTTTCAGGTTGGGAATAATCTCGTAATTATCCCGGAAATGTGCCTGTGTGGCTGCTACTTCCTGACGGGTAATAAACAGGCGTACTTCATCTTCGCGCCAGTCTGTATGAAAATTAAATGGGAAATTCCGTCTCTCGGCCGGAGTCATATTTTTCTTTACTGCATAAAAGGAACGGAAAAGCATTGGTTGTCCCGGCTCGTTGTTCAGAAAATCATCGCGGCGCCAGTGACGGCTGCGATCCAGCAGGGACACTTTACTCATTATATTTTCCAGGATATCATACTGCAATACTGCTGCCTGTGGCCCGCAGTTGCGAATGCCTACCTGGCTGGCTTCGCTACCAAAATCGATCACCACCCGGTGTGTTGCCCTCGCTTTTGTAACGGCCACCTGAAAACGGGCTGAATAGCTTTGATCGGCGCCTGTTTTTAATGTTACAAGTATCCGCAACTGGCGCGGTTCGACCGCATGGCGATAATAACCCAGGGTAATACGTTTCAAATCTGCCGAATAATCAAGGCGTATTCCTAATTCTTCTTCATAAGCCGGCTCTACTGAAAAGTTGCCGGTCTTTGTAATCAGGAGAACAACATCATCTCCCTGGCGCTGCAATGCGAAGTGACATTCGCTGAGGGGAATATCCTGCTGACCATCGGGAGCCATTTGGGTGAGTACCGCACGCGAAGGATCTTCGAGTGTGAAAACGGGGATATGCACCCGCGCCTCGGCCGGTATTACAAAGTTGAAATCTATTGCCGGTTGTGTACCGGCCAGGTGATCACTGTCCAGTTTAGCTATAAAATAACGATCACTACGGACCAGCAGGGGCAGATAATAAAGAGACATGGTATATGGGTTATCGGCCGGGGCCGGTTAACGAATTCAGTTTACTCAGCGGCAAAACCATCGGTCGTTGAGGTTGCCGGAATTACTTTTTTTGTCAGCTGCATAACAGAAGCTGAATACACGGGCACGGATACGTTCCACTTTTACAGACAGGCTATCGCCCCTGAACTCTCCCACTATTGCCCGCTGCAGCGGTGCTGTATAATTGATCTTTTCGAAGCGGATTGTATCACTGCTCACCAAACGTTGTTCTTTCCAGATACTCCATTCGGCTACTACCTCATCAAGCTGATAGCCTGTGGCATTATCGAGTGTAATCAGTAAATCATGAAAACGGGTACCTGCTGCACTGCTATCCCGTGCGGCCTGGGCTTTCAACAAGATCTGGTCGGGCCAGTTGTTGCGGATACCCAGATTGGTACGTGTTACTTTATCCAGTTTTTGTCCGCGGGTCCATTCAATGGCCTGCACCAGCGAATCGATATTGACAAGGGGGCTGTTGTCTGGCCGGCTGGGAACAACCGTCACCGGATCGAGCGAGATCCATTTTACGCGGGTAAAATTGTATACCAGCAAAATGCCGGCAATAGCAATGAAGATGAATGCAGCATTGCGCAGCCAGTGAAAGCTGCGGGGGGCAGGTTTTAGTACGGGTGAAGTGTCAGTCTTTTTTTGCTTTTCCGTATTCTTTTCTGAAGCGGGTTGTGCACCCATGAATGCGGCATACGACATCCACTCATGGGTATTATATATCCATATGCTAACCTTTTCTTTATCAGTAACGCCGGCCAGCAGGGCATTCAACGCTTCTCTCGACTGCACCTCCCTTATCACATTCGTTCCATCGTTGAACAAATATTTTTCCATCGCAGGGAATTATGGTTTGGTGGTTTAAGTGTAGAAAGAAGGTCAAATGGCTAATTGTTTTATTTCAGGATGAAATTACAGACCTGCTGTATAACGTACCATACTTAAAATGTGTTACAACATTTTTTTATGAAATGTTTGGGACGAAACGCTGCTTTTGTGGGATGATATTAACCAAAGTTTCACAACTGCCACATACCAATACGGCAAAACGGAAATCGGCTTACCTTTGGCCCATGTTAACCATTTCTCAGCGCGGCCAGGACATGCCGCCCTCCCCCATACGTAAACTGGTGCCCTTTGCCGAGGCTGCCAAGAAAAAAGGTATTAAAGTATATCATCTTAATATAGGTCAGCCAGATATAGAAACGCCGCCGGCTATCCTGGATGCCGTGAAACATGCAGATATTAAAGTGCTGGAATATAGCCATAGTGCTGGTAATGAGAGTTATCGCCGCAAGCTGGTCGAATATTACAAACGGGTGGGTATCGAAGTAAGCCATGACCAGATCATGATTACAACGGGCGGCTCCGAAGCCATTCTTTTTGGCTTTTTTACCTGCCTCAATCCGGGCGATGAAGTGATTATTCCGGAGCCTTTTTATGCCAATTACAACGGATTTGCCTGTACGGCCGGCGTAAAAGTGGTGCCCATCACTTCGCATATTGAAAATGGTTTTGCCCTACCCCCCATTGACGCTTTTGAGAAAGTGATTACTCCGCGCACCCGTGGTATTGTGGTCTGCAATCCAAACAATCCTACCGGCTACCTGTATAGCCGCGAGGAGATGGAAGCCCTGCGCGATATCTGTATCCGCCACGACCTGTACCTCTTCAGCGATGAGGCATATCGCGAGTTTTGTTATGACGGTGAGTATATCAGCGCTATGCAGTTGCCGGGACTTGAGCAGCATGTGGTGTTAATGGACACGATCAGTAAACGATATAGTGCCTGTGGTGCACGCATTGGTGCTTTTGTTACAAAAAATAAGGCGGTGTATGATGCTGCTATGAAATTTGCCCAGGCCCGCCTGAGTCCTCCCGGCCTTGCTCAGATTATGGGAGAAGCAGCAGTAGACCTGCCTGATCATTATTTCGATGCCCCTAAAGCTGAGTACCAGGCCCGTCGCGATCTGCTGGGAAGCCGGCTCAATGCCATGGACGATGTTTTCTGTCCCAACCCGGGTGGAGCATTCTATGCCATTGCCCGCCTACCCATTGATGACGCAGATACGTTCTGTCAGTGGCTGCTCGAAAGTTTTTCCTA
>JAGODE010000152.1 GCA_017998385.1 Chitinophagaceae bacterium
GTTACTGGCCCAGTGCCTGCAGCACATCGTACTTGGTGATGATATGATAATTGCCAGCTTCATCCTTTGCCAAAACCGCGCCATTCTCTCTGCTGATAAGAGTGCTGAGCTTTTCAACCGGTGTATCGAAGGCTACCAGGGGCAGGCGGGGTTCTATGACATCGCCGACTGCGGCATTTTTAATGGCAGGGTTGTCGAATATCTTCTGGAAGAGACCGCTTTCGCTGATGGTACCCGACAGTTCACCATCCTGCATCACCGGTATCTGTTCGATATCATATTTCTTCATAAGATCCACGGCTTCGGCCACGGTTTGTGTAGACTCTACTGTAATAAGACGTTTGGCTCCGCGTGCGCTAACCACATCTTTAAAGGTCTTTACATCCAGGAAGCCACGCTCAATCATCCACTGGTCATTATAGATCTTGCCAACATAGCGGCTGCCATGATCATGAAAAATGCATACAACGAGGTCATCTTTTTTTAACCGGTCTTTGAGCTGCAGTAACCCCTGGAAGCAGCTTCCGGCACTGTATCCGCAAAACAATCCTTCTTCGCGTGCCAGGCGCCGTGCCATAACCGCTCCATCACGGTCTGTCACCTGTTCAAAATGATCTATTACACTCATATCATAATTCTCTGGTACAAAATCTTCGCCGAAGCCTTCGCTGATATAAGGATGCACTTCGTTCATATCTATTTCACCGGTATTAAAATATTTGGTGAGCAGGCTGCCGTATACATCAATGGCCCATATCTGAATATTCGGGTTCTTTTCTTTCAGGTACATGGCTGTACCGGTAACTGTACCTCCCGTACCTGCTGTACATACCAGGTGAGTGATCTTTCCGTCTGTTTGTCGCCATATCTCCGGGCCGGTGGTTTCGTAGTGGGCAAGCCGGTTGGCCAGGTTATCATACTGGTTCATATGATAGCTGTTGGGAATTTCCTTTGCCAGGCGTTTAGCCACACTGTAATAACTGCGTGGGTCATCGGGCATCACATTGGTGGGACATACAATTACTTCGGCTCCCACCGCTTTCAGAATATCTGCTTTTTCCTTGGACTGTTTATCGGTGGTTACAAAAATGGATTTATACCCCTTAACCACTGCGGCGAGAGCCAGGCCCATGCCGGTGTTGCCGCTGGTACATTCTATGATGGTGCCGCCGGGTTTAAGTTTGCCTTCCTGCTCCGCCACTTCCACCATTTTGAGGGCCATCCGGTCTTTGATCGAGTTGCCGGGATTGAAATAATCCACTTTGGCCAGTACTGTTGCCGGCAGCTCGCGTGCTACTTTATTAAGGCGAATGAGCGGCGTATTGCCGATTGTCTCTAATATGTTGTTTTTGATATCCATATGTGCAAGGTTATTGTGCTGCAAAAGTAAGGCAAAAGGCGGGTTATAAGTTTTAAGTAATATGTGGTAAGTAGGGCGGTGGGGCAGTGGTTCAGTTGAGGCGATCATTAAGCAAAAAATAATGTGCTAATGGGTTAATGTGCTAATGTGCCAATGGGGCGTTTGTCATTGTAATAATGGCGCTTGAACCTTTTACCATCAACCTAACCGATTGTAAAATGTCATTAGCACATTACCGCATTAGCACATTAGCATATTGTCTCTCACATTTCTTCCGAAAACTTTTTCCGTTTATTGGCGAGGTAACGATCCAGGAGAAACAGGCCAAGTATTACATTCAGCATCATAAATGCATTGACCAGGTTATTGTTGAAGAATTTGCTGTAGTCAATGGCGCTGAGATCGATGTTCATTTTCGGATCATTTTTGGCCGTCCAGTCTATCTGGCCAAAGCCATAGATCAGGAAGCCAATGATCATCGTGACAAAGAAGATCGTGAGGCCGCGAATTATATTTTTATTGATATATGACTGGGTTGCCGGGGCTATCTGCATCCGGGCAATTTCGTCCATTACGTTGCGGGTAAAGCGCATGGAAGGCTCTTCCAGCTCACTCGAGTTGATGAGCTGATGTACTTCCAGCAGTTCGCCATATTTGGCACGCCAGGCAGCATCGGCAGCAAGGAGCTGCTCAATGACTGTACGCTCTTCGGCATTGCCCTGCCCGTCAATATACTCCCACAGCCGGTCTTCCATTGAGTGTTGCGTATCCATAATCACAAATTTAAAATGTGTTCAAATCTTTTACTTCCCGGGCAAAATGGCTTTCCATTTTTTCTTTGAGCCGTCCGCGCGCCCGGTGCAGGCGCACCTTGGCGGTATTGGGCTCAATACCCAGTATCTGTGCTATTTCGTCGAGGCTTTGCTCACCCTTGTAAAACAAAGTTATGATTTCGGCATCATCGCCTCCCAGCAGACCAATAGCCTTATTGACCATGTCGACCCGCGAGCGGGCTTCAATCAGATTGGCCTGCATGCCGGAATCTATACTGTCAGCCACCTCAAATACCCGTTCATTATCCAGCGAATGCACATCCAGTTTTTTCTTCCGCAGAAAACTGAGGCTGGTTGTATTTACAATTGTATAAAGCCAGGTGCTGAATTTCGATGCTCCTTTAAAATCAGCCAGGGCTCTGTAAGCCTTTATAAATACATCCTGCGACACCTCTTCCGCATCTTCACGGCTCTTAATAAACCGCAGTACGAGGGTGAAAACAAAGTTCTGATACCGGCTGACCAACAGTGAATATGCCTGCTGATCACCGCTTAGCACTTTGCTAATGATCTCATTATCATTCAGTCCGGTAGACATCTGGAAGTTTAGACGCCGATTGAAGGTCGTTGGTTACAGCAAAGGTAGAAATGTGTTGATTTGAAAAGGGCAATAATATGCTAGTGTGCTAATGATAATTAAAGATAGAAGATCAAAGGTATATATTAGTTACCGCGGCTTTTAAAACATTAGCACATCAGCACATTTCCCTCATTAGCACATTTTCCTTCTAATTACATGAAAATCATTTAAATAAAGTTCCCTGTAACCTGTTTTCAACCAATGTAGTCATATATTCCGGAACGCAGCTGCTGACTGTTTTGCCCGGGTTGAACGGGTGGTTGCGAAAAAAGTTCTTAAAAAGCTGTAACCTGCGATTCAAAGCAGGAGTCACAGTAGAAAAATAAATCATCCTCTTAACAAGTTCCGCCTCAGCGGATATAAATTTAAAGATTATGAATGGTCCTGAAGTACTGGTTCCGTTAACCATGTTTGCCGGTGGCTTTGCCATGATATTCGGTATTTACTATCTCAAAACCCGCCAGAATCTGGCCATAATTGAGAAGGGTATGAATCCCAAAGAATTTGCCAATCGCCCGGCCCCTTATAAAAACCTGAAATGGGCGTTATTGCTGATAGGTGCCGGTGTGGGTTTATTCCTGGCCTACCTGCTCGACAATTATGTGCTCTATGGCGCAATCCGCAATAATCGTTACTACGATCACGGTCGCAATGCACCCATCTATTTTGCCCTCATAGCCATTGGCGGCGGACTCGGTCTCTTTGGTTCTTATAAGATCGAAAAGAAATGGTGGGACGAGAATAAGAACAATAAGTAGGGCATAAGGTCAAAGGTATAGGGTATAACATTTTATCCTATACCTTCAGCCCTTTACCCAAAAGGCATAAAGCAGAAGGCTGAAGGTATAAGGTATTGCATTTTACCCTACACCTTCAGCCTTCTACCTTCTACCCTTAACCTTACTTACTACCAATCACCTGCAGCGCTTTTATTATCATAGGGTCCTCGCTGTTGATGATCTGGTAATAGCCATTATTGCGCCAGCGGAAACGCGCCAGGTATCCTTCAAGTCGCAATTGTAATGATTCGCGCTGCTGCGGAGTTACCGAACGCAGGTTGACTGAATCGCGGCTGGCCTCCTGTACAAAAGAATCCCATATAAGGCCGACTTTATTGAAGCTGTCAGCAAAACTCTTTACAGACTTATACTGGTCAATCTCCGTACGGTGCAGCAGGTAGTAACGGTATACAAAACTGTTGAATTTGCCTTCCATAAACAGGCGGTTTACGGCCGCAGGGAAGGTAGCTGTATCGATTGGTACAAAAAGGTCGGGCATAATACCCCCGCCGCCATATACAATATGACCGCCGGGTGTGGTGAATTTTTTACCATTATTAACCTTGTTGGAATCCGCATAAAGTACTTCTCCGTTGGAATAACGCTCCCAGATTTCATCCATATACACTTTTTTCCCTTTATCGTAGGGACGCTGGATGCTGCGGCCAAGCGGGGTAAAATAACGGGCGGTGGTAAGTCGGATGGCCGATCCGTCGGTCAGGCCGAATTGCAGTTGCACCAGTCCTTTGCCAAAGCTCCGGCGACCAATGATCTCGGCACGGTCCCAATCCTGCAGGGCTCCGGCCAGCACTTCACTGGCACTGGCAGACAGTTCGTCTATCAGTACAACAAGTTTGCCTTCTTCAAAAAGACCGGGACGCTTGCAGCGGAATTCTTCCTTGCGGCTGTTGGCACCTTCTGTGTATACGACCAGCTTATCGCCGCTCAGAAATTCATCGGCCATATCATACGCCTCGTTCATGAAACCGCCGCCATTGCCACGCAGGTCATAGATCAGTTCCTTCATGCCCTGCTTGAGCAATTGCTCCATCGCCTGCATGAACTCTTCGTAGCTGTTTTGGGTGAATTTGCTGAGTTTGATATAACCCGTAGTGGGAGTGATCATGTATGCAGCATGAATAGACGGTACAGGTATGCTGCCCCGGGCTACACTGATCTTTTGGGTATCCTGTCCGCGCTGAATGGTCAGCAGGGCCGAGGATCCGCGCTCGCCGCGGATAAATTCTTTGATACGGGCTGAGGTTATAGCAGGACCCGTTAGTGATGAGTCATTCACTGCCAGTATCTTATCTCCAATCAGGAGACCGGCCCGGTCGCTCGGACCGCCGGGCATCACATACATGATATTGACGGTGTCATTGAAGATATTGTATTCAACGCCGATACCATCAAAGTTGCCGGCCAGGTCTTCGTTGGCTTCTTTCAGCTCTACCGGCGGAAAATAAACGGAGTGCGGATCAAGCTGGCTCATCATTTCCTGGATGGCACCGGCCTGGAGAGAATCTGTATTGACTTTATCTACATACCGCAGCCTGATCAGGTCAAGCGCTTCCTGTAACGGAGTCTGCCGGTTGCTCCTGAAAAAATCTTTACCGCCTCCCAGCTTATAGCCGAAGACCATGCCCACAATCATAACAATCGAAAAGAGCAGCGGTAACCAAACCTGTAGTTTTTTATTTCCCATCATCTATCTTTACGCTAATTTGCCGCAAAATAGAGAAAAGTTTACTCTTAATAAGTGAGTACAGGTATTAAGGGTAGTTGGAAATCTTTGTTTTAGATGAGCGGCAAGTTTACAACAGGCAATGGTTGATAAAGGTTGGCTTGCCTTTTTAAAGTTTACAAACACATGCCCCAGATTCAATTAATAGCAGATGCCGGTGCTACAAAGGCAGAATGGTGCCTTACAGGCCTGGCCAAAAACAAAACCATTACCACGCAGGGTATCAGTCCGTATTTTCTCAATGCCGAACAAATTGCGGACTTGCTGAAAAAAGAACTGCTTCCCAAACTTGGTAATGCCAGCATCAGTGCAGTACATTATTACGGTACAGGCTGCGCCAATCCGGATAATGCCCGGCTGGTTCAGAAAGCGATCCGTAAAGTGTTGCCCGGAGCGCGGGTGGCCGTCACCCACGATTTGCTGGCTGCTGCACGGGCGCTCTGCGGGCATGAAAAGGGAGTTGCCTGCATACTGGGCACCGGCTCCAATTCCTGTTATTATAATGGTAGCCGTATTGTTAAAAACAGCCCCGGCCTGGGCTATGTGCTGGGCGATGAAGGCAGTGGCGCATACCTGGGCAAAAAAGTATTACAGTATTATCTCTATGGTACTTTTGATGATGAGCTGCGTGGTCGCTTTGATCTTACCTATATGACCAATGGTCCCGAGATACTGGAAAATGTATATAAAAAGCCGTTGCCTAACCGTTACCTGGCCGGCTTTGCCCGTTTCCTGGCAGAAAACCGCGGTCATTATATGATCGAAAATATTATTGAAGACGGATTAAATGATTTTTTCTTCAATCATTTGTGTAAATACAACGAAATTTGGCGACTGCCTGTACATTTTGCCGGCAGTGTGGCCTATGGATTCAAAGATGTGCTGCAACAATTGTGTAACAGCTACGAATTTCAGCTGGGCAGGGTCTTAAAGAAACCTATGAGCGGTCTGACAGACTATCATAGTTAAAGTAATTTGAAGTATGGCATTTGAGAAAATTACAGAGCAAAGCAGTCAGTACCACCACCTCGAAAAGATGAGTATTGCTGAATTGCTTACTAATATCAATAAAGAAGATCAGGTTGTTCCTTCCGCTGTTCAGAAAGCAATTCCCCAGATAGAAAAACTGGTAGAGGCGGTGAGCGATAAAATGCTCATGGGCGGCCGTCTGTTTTATATAGGTGCCGGCACCAGCGGACGCCTGGCTGTGGTTGATGCCAGTGAATGTCCGCCTACCTATGGTGTACCTTATGGCCTGGTGGTGGCAGTAATAGCCGGTGGCGACAAAGCCATTACCATGGCGGTAGAAAATGCAGAAGATGATAAAATAAAAGGATGGAATGACCTGCAGCAGCACAATGTTTCTGACCGCGATGTGGTCATTGGTATTGCTGCGAGCGGCACGACTCCATATGTTATAGGTGCGCTGGAAGAATGCCGCAAACGCGGTATTGTTACGGGCAGCATCTCCTGCAATCCTGATTCACCTATCAGTGCAGCTGCAGATTTTCCCATTGAGGTAGTAGTGGGGCCCGAATTTGTAACCGGCAGCACACGCATGAAAAGCGGTACCGCACAGAAACTGGTGTTAAACATGATCTCCACATCTGCCATGATCCAGCTGGGACGGGTAGAAGATAATAAGATGGTAAACATGCAGCTTACCAACGACAAGTTGGTTGACCGCGGCACCAAAATGCTCATGGAACGCCTGCGTCTCGATGATTACGAAAAAGCCAAACAACTGTTATTAAAATACGGCAGTGTCAAAAAAGCTACTGAATCGGTAGACAAATAATTTTATAGTTCAGTTTTTGATTGTATATTGTGCCACGTTCATTTCAGAAGTGGTAAATCAGTTTATATATAATACAGCTATCAATACCCCGTCATCCCCGACAGGGTTTGCTGCTATTATTATTACCACCACCATTATTACAACCCGTTAAGGGTTGTCATTTTCCATATTATACCATGGGCTCCCTTGCCGGATGCCGCCTCAAACAGGAGAGCGGATATTTTTCATACATCACTTTATCATCTTAATCAACATATAGTTCATGCAGGTTTTAAAATTTGGCGGCACATCTGTAGCCAATGCGGAAAATATAGGAAAAGTAGCTGCCGTAGTCAGTAATGCAGCTCAAAAAGGACGTACAGTAGTAGTGGTATCGGCGCTGGGCGGAGTAACGGACCTGTTGCTGCAGGCCGGTCAGCTGGCTTCCGAAGGGCAGGAAGCCTATAAAGAAAAACTCGCGCTGGTAGAGCAACGGCATCTCGATACAGTAAAACAATTAATACCGGTAGCACAGCAAAGCCAGTTGCTGAGCCTTGTAAAGAAAACCTGCAACGACCTCGAAGATCTTTGCAATGGTATATTTCTGCTGGGTGAACTTACTTCACGCAGTAAGGACCGCATTGCCAGTTATGGAGAATGGCTTTCCTCACAGATAATTTCCGCAGCACTGCAAACACGGGGATTGAATAACACCTGGCTGGATGCCCGCCGCCTCATTGTGACCGATTCTCAGTTCACTGCTGCGCAGGTCGACATGCCGGCTACACAGGCCAACCTGCAGCAATGTTTTGCCGATTCAGACGCCCGTTTATTCCTGGTGCCTGGTTTTATTGCAGCCGACCGGCAGGGTATCACCACCACACTGGGGCGCGGAGGTTCTGATTATACAGCTGCTATCATTGCTGCTGCTGTGCAGGCTTCTGTGCTGGAGATATGGACAGATGTAAGTGGTATGATGACGGCCGATCCCCGTCTCACGGCCAATGCGCGCATCATTCCCCATATTTCTTACCAGGAGGCAATGGAACTCTCTCATTTTGGCGCCAAGGTCATCTATCCGCCAACTATTCAGCCGGTGATGGGAAAAGGTATACCCGTATGGATTAAAAACACTTTTGCGCCACAGGATGAAGGCACCCTGATCGAAGCTTCGGTAAAACGAAACGGCAATATCGTACGCGGCATATCCAGCATTAATAATATTGCGCTCCTCAGCCTCGAGGGAAGCGGTATGATCGGAATTCCGGGTTTCTCAAAAAGATTGTTTGAGGCACTGAGCAATGAGCGCATCAACGTAATCCTGATTACACAAAGCTCATCTGAGCACTCGATCTGTGTGGCAGTTGATGCAGCCGCTGCATCGCGTGCCAAAACCGTTGTGGATGCTGCTTTTGCCAATGAGATCACTTTACATAAGGTAGAGCCCCTGCAAATAGAAACAGACCTGTCCATTGCTGCGCTGGTAGGCGAAAATATGAAGAGCCATCCCGGTATCAGCGGCCGCATGTTTAGTGCCATGGGTCGTAATGGCGTTAATATCCGCGCTATCGCACAGGGCTCTTCCGAAAAAAATATCTCGGCTGTTATCAGTACAAAAGACGTGCGCAAGGCCATCAATGTACTGCATGAAGAGTTTTTTGAAACTACATACAGGCAGGTCAATCTCTTTATAGTAGGCACGGGTAATGTAGGCGCAAAACTGCTGGAGCAAATACATCAGCAACAGGCTTATCTGCAACAGCAATTACGTCTGCAACTGCGCGTAACCGGACTTTGCAACAGCCGCCAGATGGCTTTCAGTGAAGAGGGTATTGATACCGGTGCCTGGAAAGAGCAGCTCGGCAATGGTCAGCCGGCCGATCTGCGGGCATTTGTCGAGAGCGCTATTAACCGCAACCTGCGCAACTCCATTTTTGTTGACGTGACAGCCAGCGAAAATGTGGCAGCCATCTATCCATCCCTTTTGCAGAAAAGTATTTCGGTCGTAGCCTGCAATAAGATAGCCGCATCTTCGGCATTCGACAATTATAAACGATTAAAAGACCTGGCCGGTGAATATAACTGCCGCTTCCTGTTTGAGACCAATGTAGGCGCTGGTTTACCCATCATTGCCACGCTCAACGATCTGTTGCGAAGCGGCGACCGGGTGCATCGTATTGATGCAGTTCTGAGCGGCACCCTCAATTTTGTTTTTAATAACTATGACGGCAGTCGCCCGTTTGCTGATGTGGTGCGCCAGGCTCAGGAAGAAGGCTATACCGAACCGGATCCGCGTCTCGATCTAAGCGGTACCGATGTAATGCGTAAAATAATGATCCTTGCCCGTGAAAGCGGACAGCGGCTCGAAATGGAGGATATCGAAAACAAAACCTTTATGCCTGCTTCCTGTATGCAGGGCTCGGTTGCGGATTTTTATACCTGCATGGCTACCGAAGAAGCGCATTTCGCTTCATTGCTGAAAGAGGCCGGTGCCGCCGGATGTAAACTCAAATTTGTGGCTTCCTTCCGCGATGGCAAAGCAAGTGTGGGACTGCAGCATATTGATCCGGCACATAACCTGTACCACCTCTATGGCAAGGACAATATCGTATTGTTTTATACCGACCGCTATCCCGAGCAGCCACTGGTAGTGAAAGGAGCAGGGGCCGGAGCAGCAGTGACGGCGAGTGGGGTATTTGCAGATATACTCAGAGGAGTGTAAAAGTTTAAAGGTATAAAGAGTAGCTCCGCCATGCCTGGCGGAGCGGTAGGAAAGAGGCGATAAACAAAAATTGTAATCAGTCATTCCGCTATTGATGCGGCAAAAAAATAAAATGGAAAATACAATCACCATTCATGCACCCGGTACGGTGGCTAACCTGGTTTGCGGTTTCGATATCCTCGGACTGGCGCTCAATGAGCCGTGCGATGTAATGGAGTTCAGATTGCGCGATGAACCCGGTGTGGTCATACATAACAGAGATGCCTATAATCTGCCTGCTGACCCCGAAAGAAATGTGGCAGGAGTAGTCTTGCTCGCAGCACTGGAAAAAGCCGGTAGCCGCCATGGCATCGAAGTATGGATCGAAAAAAGGATCAAGCCCGGGAGTGGCATTGGCTCCAGTGCTGCAAGTGCAGCAGGAGCAGCTATCGGTGCACAGCATTTGCTGGGTCATCCTTTTACACAGGATGAACTGGTACAACTGGCTATGCAGGGAGAGAAACTGGCTTCGGGTGTCAAACATGCTGATAATATTGCCCCGTGCCTTCTGGGAGGAGTGAGCCTGATCCGGTCTATTCATCCGCTCGATATCATTGCTATACCTGCGCCCGACCTGCATGTAACCGTCGTGCATCCGCAAATTGAAGTACGTACTTCCGATGCACGTCAGATACTGCGTCAACAGGTGTTGCTGAAAGATGCTATCCGGCAATGGGGAAATATAGCAGGACTGGTGACCGGTTTTCTGAAAAACGACCTTGATCTCATAGGTCGCTCACTCGAAGATGTGATCATTGAGCCGGTACGCAGCATTCTTATTCCGGGTTTTGATGAAGTAAAAATGAGATGCCGGCAGGCGGGTGCACTGGGCGGGGGAATCTCCGGTTCGGGCCCCTCTATCTTCATGCTCAGCCGCGATGAAGCCACCGCTCATGCTGTGGCAGCCGTTATGAAAGAAGTCTATATACGTATCGGCATCGATCATCATACCTATGTGACTACTATCAATAAAAAGGGAGCAACCCGTGTGTAAAACATCTTTATTCCAATCGATTTAAAATTATTTGATCAGGTGAAATATTTCAGTACCAACAGGCAGTCGCCGATTGTTGATTTCCGCGAAGCTGCTATTCAGGGACAGGCTCCGGACAAAGGACTCTATTTTCCCGAAACCATTCCTGCAGTACAGGCTGCCGTATTGCAAAATCTGAAACAACTGGATGAAGTCAGTATTGCCTGTGAAGTGATAAAGCCCTATGTAGCCGATAACAGCGGCAAGTAGCATTGCAG
>JAGODE010000418.1 GCA_017998385.1 Chitinophagaceae bacterium
GTCTTTGGATTGTTCAGCCCTTTATCCTCGGTTTTGCATGGGCGGGGACGGTGGTCATTGCGACCTGGCCGATCCTGCTACGCTTACAAAAATTGCTCTGGGGCCGTCGCTCGCTGGCCGTGCTGGTGATGACCCTGCTGCTGGTGCTGTTGTTCATCATTCCTATCGCGCTACTGGTCAATAGCATTGTTGATGGCATCGCTTAAGGCTACTATAAAAGTGCCTTTTTCTGCGATATTGATAGAATGTTTAATCGCTTCAATTTCTTTTGGGATGCGGAGATAAGAGTGGGTGCCGTGATCAATATAAAGTGAGCCCTGCTCTTTGTTTTTGATCAATGAATAATTGGTTCCCAAAACAGATTTTCCGGGGCAATTGATACGGGTAGTATCTCCGCCATGTGTGACAGCAATGGCGCCTGCCAGTTTGTTGTTGAGGTGAAGTGAGTCGTTGCCTTTGAGACAATTTCTGACAAATTCTTCCTTCCCTTCTGTAATTCCAAACTCAACTTTATACTTCAGTGTTTTCCCCGGCTGCCGGGCAACCTTCCACGGTTCTTCGCGGGTGCTGAGGAGTTTTTGCTGGAAATCTTTAACAGACATACGCGGGGGCAAATCCGTTAAATTGATTTTACGTTTCCCTTTTGAGGAGTGTACGGTAGATGTGCTGGATGACATAAAATAAGGTTTAATGAAAATGAAAGGACAGTATCACCAGGCAGAGTCTTAGCCAGTCAGCAGTTATTTTCAGGGGGGGATATAAAAGTAACGTATTGCACCAGAGAAATCCAATACCACTTTAGTAGTATTTTTTATGCTGTTGTTTTCACGCTTTAGCCTCTTTTACTTTATACCTATTTGCGGGTGGGTGAAGCAGCATTCCGGTATCTGGCCCATTTCATCTTTCTTATAGCATTTCGGCCTCTGAGTGTCTGCTTCGCAGTTTGAGGATTCATATTTACCGGATGTCCGGAACCAAAATCACTGTTTTACGGGATGGCAGGGCAATCGAAAACAATTCATTTTTGGATCCTAATCTTTACCACAAACGCTAATAATCATGAGACAACTATTCCTGTTCTTTTTTATGGCCTTCATTGCGATTGCAGTACAGGCTCAACCCACACAGACCCGCAACCTGCCTGTCAGAAAGGTTGAAACACAAGAGATCAAAAAAGTAAACACCACGAAGATTATACCCATCAGGGGCACAACAGGGGAGCCTGCTGCCGTATACAGTCCCACTATATCGCGACGGGTCAATATCGGGAATGGCAGTGGCGTTAATGTCAGGCTCGTACGCGATGTAAATACCGGGGGGGAACCTGCTTTCAACAAAGAAAACAAATCGTCATTGCCCGATGAAAAGTCAGGCAGCATGACCTGTAAGGTGAATAAGGTAACCTTTACAGCGGAAAGTACCACATTTATGAATGGCAACAACTCCAATCTTATCCGGCTTTATCCCGGTGCCATTTATACGTTTGATGATTTTTTTGGCGGAGGATATAACGAAATTGTTACAGGTCGTAATCCTATCCGGATATATACCGATCAGCCTGTAAAAGCCGGCGGAGTATCTGTTATTACGGTCAATAATCCCAGCGGCGCCACAGTCAACGATGCGTCTACCGGTCTGCCTGTTATCCGCAACAGCATCAACCAGGGCGGCGGCGGTACCGATATCAAGTACCGTTCTTTTTCATCCAACTCCGCCGCAGAAATGGCGATCAAGGTTTCTGCCGGTGGCAGCTACAGCGGCTTTAGTGCCAGCGCCAGTTTCGGTACCAGCAGCGTCAACAACCGTTACTACCTCACCATCGATGTGGTAAAGCCCATGTTTACAGTGAAAGCAGAGAAACCTGCCAACGGATTTTTTAATGATCCTGCTGTAGCTGCTACACCCAATATGTTGTATGTAAAAGAGATTACCTATGGCACAAGGATACTGGCCAATATTGAACTCACACTCGATAAGCGTGAAGATGTCATGAAGTTCAATGCCGAGTATGGTGCCAAAGGTGGTGTGAACTTCAATCTGGGTGGTGACTTTCTGAGCAAGGCCTCAAAAGAAACCAAGACAGTGAATGCCTATGTGATTGGTGCGCCTAATACCGCCAGTACATTCAATGTAGATAAACTGGATGAGGAAATAAGAGCCCTGCTGGCTACCTGTACTTTCCAGCATGCACGCCCTATTTACTACACCATGGGCGATATGAATGGTGCAACCGTATCGGCGCTGAGTGCTACAGACGAGTATACGGAAAGGCTGTGTGTGCCCGATAACCTGGTTTATACACTTAAAGAAGCCAATGTGGAGATCAGCACAGGTGCAGATAATAAGGAAGCGCCATCTGGTGTGGCTATGTGGCTGTACAACCAAAACGCAAACCGGGCCGTGTATTATCAGCCGATTGAAAATTCGAAAGTAGAATTTCCGTCCAACAAGACCTCCGTATTCGGTCTCATGAAGTATACCAACAATGCGCCCGATTACACACTCGAGTCTATAGAGAAAGACGGCTTACGCCTGAGCATTTACTACACACCCAACTTCCCGCTTGATGCCTGGAAGATTGATGGAGTCACGCTGATTCTCAAATTTGTGGATCAGAACGGTACGCCTCACCCGACCCTTGGCAATAAGCGGATCACGCTCAATAATGCCGAAACCTTCCTCGACAACTTTGACCGCAAATACCTGACTGGATTTATCAGCGGCAATTTTGTAGGACAGACTTCAACGGTCGGGAAATAAGGAAGCGCTTTTTTGATTGTATGTATAAAGGTGAATGCCTGGTCCAGGACCGGGCATTTGCTTTTTGCCCCTTTGATTGAAAAGGGGGAAAGCAGGTCCCGGGTTTTGAATTGTAACCGATGGCCTATAACTTTAAAGGATGAAAAGTATAACAATCATCCTGAGTATTTCACTTGTGCTGACTGGCTGTGCCGCCCGATTGACTGACAGTAAACGTGCGGCCTTAAAG
>JAGODE010000419.1 GCA_017998385.1 Chitinophagaceae bacterium
GCCTAACACTCGTTTTGCTACTATTTCGCTAAAATTGTGAAATATTTGAATTCACAATCTAAAACCACTTTCTTCTTATGTCAGTAGCGAAACTTGAGTACATCTGGCTCGATGGTTACAAACCCACGCAAAGTCTGCGTAGCAAGACCAAAATTGTAAAAGACTTCAGCGGTAAGCTGGAAGATTGCCCCATGTGGAGTTTTGATGGTTCCTCTACCGAACAGGCCCCCGGTGGTTCATCAGATTGTTTATTAAAACCCGTTTACATCATTTCCGATCCTCAGCGTAAAAATGGCTACCTGGTAATGGCTGAGGTGCTGAATGCCGATGGCACTCCGCATGTTTCAAATGGCCGCGCCACTATCGATGACGACGATAATGATTTCTGGTTTGGATTTGAGCAGGAGTATTTCCTGTGGGATCCTTCTACCGAAAAGCCGCTTGGCTTTCCTGCAGGTGGTTACCCGGGTCCCCAGGGTCCTTACTACTGCTCTGTAGGTGCTAAAAATGCCTATGGTCGCCAGATTGTGGAAGAACACCTGGATGCCTGCCTCGAAGCCGGCCTTAACGTAGAAGGCATCAATGCGGAAGTAGCAGCCGGCCAGTGGGAATTTCAGATTTTTGCCAAAGGCGCCAAAGAAGCCGGCGATCAGATCTGGCTGGGCCGTTACCTGCTGGAGCGTATCGGTGAAAAATATGGTGTATCCATCAACTGGCATTGCAAACCTCTCGGAGCCCTCGACTGGAATGGCAGCGGCATGCACGCCAACTTCTCCAACGAAACCCTCCGCAAAGGTGGCAGCAAAGAGGTTTTCGACAAGATCTGCGAAGCCTTCCGTCCTGTAGTAAAAGAACATATTGAAGTATATGGTGCCGACAACCATCTGCGTCTGACCGGTAAACACGAAACTGCCAGCATCCATGATTTCAGCTATGGCGTATCTGACCGTGGTGCCTCTATCCGCATCCCCGTATCAGTACCTGTAAGCGGCTGGAAAGGTTACCTCGAAGACCGTCGTCCCAACTCAGCCGCTGATCCTTACAAAGTGGCTGCCCGGATCATCAAAACGGTGAAATCGGCTATCTAAAGAAAGTTGCATCCTTGTTTTTAAAATCCCTTCCGCCTGTGAAGGGATTTTATTTTATAAACAGACGGGACCAGCAGCGAAATCACCTGCTTTTGAATAGATTTGCCAGTGCTACCCGTTTTGCATTAACATAATAACGATCTATGTCTTTACGATTTAATGCACTCAACCGGCTCAGCCAAACGAGTGCAGAACAAGTGGAAGGAACCACCAAAATCACCGCCATTTTTGGTGAAAATGTATTTGACCTCAAAAAAGCCCGCCAGTACCTCAGCGATGAAGCGTATAAAAGCCTGCTGGGCTCCATCCGTGCCGGCCAGAAGATTCAACGCAATGTTGCCAACCAGATAGCCAATGGCATCCGCGCCTGGGCCGAGTCAAAAGGAGTAACACACTATACACACTGGTTTCAGCCTCTTACCGGCACCACGGCCGAAAAGCATGATTCGTTCTTTACGCTCAAGGGAGACGGCACTCCTATTGAAGAATTTGAAGGCGATGCCCTCATACAGCAGGAGCCCGATGCATCCTCTTTTCCCAGCGGCGGCATCCGCGCCACTTTTGAAGCACGCGGGTACACAGCCTGGGACCCCTCCTCGCCTCCCTTCATTATGCATATCGGCCCCGGTAAAACACTGTGCATCCCCACTATTTTCATTTCCTATACCGGCGAATCGCTCGATTACAAAGCGCCACTGCTGAAAGCCATTGAAGCCCTCAATAAAGCAGCCGTGGATGTTTGCAACTACTTTGATAAAAACATTTCCAAAGTATCTGCCACACTCGGCTGGGAACAGGAATACTTTGTCATTGACGAAGCACTTTTCAATGCACGCCCCGACCTGGTCATGTGCGGCCGTACCGTTTTTGGTCACAACTCCGCCAAAAACCAGCAACTGGAAGATCATTATTTCGGCTCCATTCCCGAACGCGTATATGCTTTCATGCGCGATTTTGAAGAGGAGTGTTACAAACTGGGTATACCCCTGCGCACCCGCCATAATGAAGTAGCGCCGGCACAGTTTGAATGCGCCCCCATCTATGAAGAAATTAATCTGGCTGTTGACCACAACACGCTGCTGGTAGATATCATGGGCCGTGTTTCTGCCCGTCATAAACTGCGTGTACTGCTGCACGAAAAACCCTTTGCCGGTATCAATGGCAGTGGTAAGCACAATAACTGGAGCATGGCAACAGACACAGGTATCAACCTGCTGGCACCGGGCAAAACCCCGAAGACCAACCTGATGTTCCTGACCTTCTTTGTCAACACAATTAAAGCCGTACATGATTATGCTGATGTGCTGCGCGCTTCTATAGCCAGTGCACCCAACGACTATCGCCTGGGCGCCAATGAAGCCCCGCCAGCCATCATCTCTGTTTTCATTGGTCAGTATCTCAGCAAAGTGCTGGAAGATGTGAAGGAGCGCGTAAGCGAAAAATTTGACGAGCAGGATGAAAGCATGCTCAAGATCGATATCCATAAGAGCATCCCTGAACTGCTGATGGATAATACCGACCGCAACCGCACATCACCTTTTGCATTTACGGGTAATAAATTTGAGTTTCGCGCTGTGGGCTCCACTGCCAATTGCGCCAACCCCATGACCGTACTCAATACCATCGTAGCGCAAACACTCCGCCAGTTTAAGGAAGATGTAGACAGGCTGATCGACCGTGGCGAGAAAAAAGAAATCGCCATCATGCACGTGATACGCGAGTATATTGTAGCCAGTGAAAAAATCCTTTTCGAAGGAGATGGCTATAGCGAAGCATGGGAAAAAGAAGCCGAGAAAAGAGGGCTTCCTAACCTGAAGACAACACCGCTGGCCCTCGATGCCATGATAACCGATAAGGCAAAGATCCTGTTTGACAGTAACGGTGTTTACAGCCATACCG
>JAGODE010000420.1 GCA_017998385.1 Chitinophagaceae bacterium
GATATCGTGCCGTTGTTTGAAACGATTGACGATCTGCAGGGGGCAGCAGATGTAATGCGGAAGTTGTATAGCAATTCCGTATACCGTGCACATCTGCAACGTCGTTCCGACCGGCAGACGATCATGCTGGGCTTTTCAGATGGGACGAAGGATGGAGGTTATCTGATGGCGAACTGGAGTATTTATAAGGCCAAAGAAATGCTTACCAGCGTATCGCGTGAATATGGCATTGATGTTATATTTTTTGACGGACGTGGCGGTCCTCCTTCACGTGGTGGCGGTAAGACCCACAAGTTTTATGCTTCAATGGGAAAGAATATTTCTAATAAAGAGATTCAGCTTACCATACAGGGGCAAACAGTGAGTTCAAATTTTGGTACAACAGATTCAGCACAGTACAATATGGAGCAATTGCTCAATGCCGGTATTTCAAATGATCTGTTTCAAACAAGATCCTATACGCTCAGCAAGGAAGAAGAGGGGTTGATACAGGAATTAAGTGAGGCCGGTTATGAAGCATACAAAGAATTGCGCGATCATCCCTATCTAGCAGAATACCTGCTGCATGCAAGCCCCCTGCGTTTTTACAGCGAAACCAATATCGGCAGCCGTCCTGCCAAGCGGGGTGGCGGATCAGGATTATCGCTCAAAGATTTGCGCGCTATTCCGTTTGCCGGGTCCTGGAGTCAGCTTAAACAAAATGTAACAGGTTTTTATGGAGTGGGGTCTGCGTTGCAACTGATGGAGAGTCAGGGTAAGTTTGCGGCTGTTCAGCGTTTATATAAGAGTTCGTTGTTTTTCAAAACCCTGCTTGATAACTGCGAAATGGCCATGTCAAAATCATTTTTCCCGCTTACTGCCTATCTCAGTAAGCACAAGCAATATGGCGAGATATGGCAAAAAATATTTAATGAGTATGAGCTGACACGGCAATACTTAGTGAAGTTATCGGGGCGCAGTGAACTGATGGCTGATTATCCGGTAGATCAATTGTCGATCCAGATGCGGGAACGTATTGTGTTGCCCCTGCTTACCATTCAGCAGTATGCACTGACCCGCATTCGTGAATTTGAAGAGCAGCTTGTGCAGTCGCCCATGAAGGAAGTATATGAAAAGCTGGTGATGAGGTGTTCGTTTGGGATTATTAATGCCGGGCGAAACTCTGCGTAGAAAGGTAAAAGATAAAAAGTAAAAGGAAAAAGGTAGGAGAAATTCAATCTCTTCTACCTTTTTCCTTTTTACCTTTCGCCTTTATTAAAATTTCAAGACAGCCGCCAGGAGTGCTGTAAAAGTAGATTTAGTAGGATTAATATCCTTATCGGCATAAATTTCAGATCCTGCTGTTTCGAAGCGCAATTCGGGGATCAGTGTGAGTGGTCCTACTTTATAGTTGAGTGAAACAGTATTGGCCCAGATATTGTCTGTTCCGAACAAAACGCCTTTTTTGTCTCCGATATATTCTGAGCGCCAGGTAAGTCCGATAGTACTACTGGGATCATAGTTGAAGTACAATGCGCTGCCCCACCAGCTGCCGCTGGGATCAGATGAACCGGATATCGGTTTACGCGATTGCACGGTGCCATTATAGCCAATATTGAATTTATCGGATATGGTACCCAGCAATACCAGATCAACCTGGTTGAGTGATTTTAGTCCGGAGGGGTTAATGCCACCTTTAGAACCACCAAATCCTACATAGTTAAGATAGAATTTGAGTTTGCCTTCTGCAAAACCGCCGCTCACCTGGGCGAGAGCTGTTTTTACAGCATTGGTTGAAGTGCTTTCATCTGTGTAGTTGGCTACACCCAGCATGATACCTACAGGACCTGCCGTGATGTCTGCTTTTAATCCGGTATGAAAGAATGGTCCGTTTGTAAACATATAGCTCATGCTATAATTACGGTTTAACGGAGCATCCAGAAGTTCGTATCCTACGTGTGTACCAAATTTACCCATGGTGAATTTTACCTTGTCGGAAGGTGCATAGGTTACAAATGCCTGTTTTATGTTTGACAGGGATATAAAACCGTTTTTGCTGGCGCCCGATTCACCATCGTTGTAGCTGAACTCTTCTGCGCGGCGGCCAAAGCCCAGATCCACTGTACCGCCTACTTTGCCCGACAGGGCTGTGAAATCGGCACGCATACTGGCCATGCCCAGTTCAAACGAATTGTTGGTATTTGTGAAACTGGTGTAATTGTTTGTGTAGTTTTTGCTGCCGGCAAAGTTGTACCGGTAATAAGCATCTACATTTCCCGAGATAGTAAGCGATTTGGTAGAGTCTTCCTGGGCATTCAGGGACACGAGGAGGAGATTGGCAGTACCTGCCAGGAATAATTTTCGTAACATTGTAGTAGCATTTTAGATGTTAAGGAAAGGGTACAGCCGGTAATAACTTTTGCGAGAAGTCATTACCAACTCAGCTGTACCTTTTCTAATTAATGGTATTTAAGCAGTCAGTATGATGCGTGAGGATCAGGCAATCGTTTGTTCTTCGACAGTGCCATTATTATGCACCAGCAATGTTCCCTGCACATATTTTTCATTGTGCTGAGAAGCGTCGAGACCTTCTGCTTCTTCTTCCTGCGTTACACGCATGGGCAGAATGAGGTTAATAACCTTGAAGATGATGTATGATACTACAAAGCTGTAACCAACAGCCAGCAGCATGCCTTTTAACTGGATGAGGAACTGACCATCAGCTACGGCAGCGTTTACTGTTTTGCTGCCAACAAGGCCGGTAAGAAGCATGCCGGTGATACCGCCGAGGCCGTGACAGGCAAATACATCGAGGGGATCATCGAGTTTGGTTTTATGTTTGAGAAACTCGGCGACGATATTGGAAACGAGGGCGGCAACAAAACCGATAAAGAGCGCCTGGGGTACACCTACAAAACCAGCGGCAGGTGTAATGGCTACCAGGCCTACTACTGCGCCAATGCAGAAGCCAAGTACAGAAGGCTTTTTGCCACGAATCACATC